>JBDUDZ010000219.1:0-3857 GCA_040002635.1 Rhodoglobus sp. | reverse complement strand
CTTCGCGCAGGGAGCCGCGTGACACACCAAGCGACACCGCGAGATCTCTCTCAATCGGCAGACGGGAGCCGGCGGCCAACTGGCCGGAGGTGATCATCCCCTTGATCCCCTGCAGCACGACGTCTGTCTGAGAGAGCCCGGGGGCACCCACGACCTCGGGCGTTGTTACCTCGGTAATCGTGCTCACAGCCCCATTGTAGGCATTGGTCTGATCAATCTGCGGCGACACCGCTAGGGTGATGAAATGGCTGCATCGTTGCGGGTCGCCGTGGTGGGTACCGGCGGATGGGGTGCGGAGCACACCCGGATCTTCTCCCGTCGTGCGGACACCGAGCTGGTCGCGGTCGTCGGCCGCGATCCGCAGAAGACCGCGGATCGGGCGGCGGCATACGGCAGCCGGCCGTACACGGACATTGCGCAGATGCTGGAGGCGGAGCATCCCGACCTGGTGACAGTCTGCCTGCCGAACGAGGGCCACTTCGCGCCCACCCTGCAGCTGCTGCAGGCCGGCGTTCCGCTGCTCGTCGAGAAGCCGCTGGTCTTCGATCTCGACGAAGCAGACAGGTTGCTGGATGCCGCGGGCGACGGCTTCTTCGCCATCAACTTCAACCACCGCTTCGCCGAGCCGGTGCTGCGCGCCAAGGCGGCGATCGCGGAGGGTCTCATCGGCGAACCGGTCTTCGCGACCTGGCGTTTCGGCGGGGAGGCGAACCACGGCACCTCGCGCCACGCGAACCTCATCGAGACGCAGTGCCACGGCTTTGACATGCTTGAGCATCTCGTCGGGCCGATCTCCTCGGTCGCGGCACAGATGACCGACAAGACCTACGGCGACTGGTCAACTGTCGCGATCGCGCTCGAGTTCGCGAACCGCGCGGTGGGCACGATGCTCGGATCATACGACTCGTCGTACGCCTATCCGGACTCGCAGCTGGTCGAGGTCAACGGCACCCTCGGGCGGCTCGTGATCCACGACACCGTGCAGGGGCTCACGATTCACCGCGCGGGGGACGAGATGGCCCAGCACTGGCAGGCCGGCTACTTCAACGACGAGGCGCGGTACTTCGCCGGCACTTTCGACCGCCACGTCGAGTTGGTACTTGCCGCCTTGCGGGCGGGGGAGCCGCCGCCGGTTCATGCGCGAGCCGGGCGACGCGCGCTGCAGTTGGCGTACGCCGCCATCGAGTCGCACGACACCGGTCGCCGGGTGCTGATACCCAACTAGCTCTCGAACATATGTTCGAATGTTGCTACGCTCAGGTCATGAGCATCGCCTTCCAGACCTCTCTCTTCGACGACATCAACTCCGAGCCTGAGCTTCGGCCCCTCGGCCTGATGGTCGAGCGCATCCCGCTCGATGACGGCGCCTGGATCGATATCAGGCCCGGCTGGCTGTCGAACTCCGACGCGCTGTTCGAACGGTTGGCGGTGGATGTGCCGTGGAAGGCCGATTCCCGGCAGATGTACGACCGCGTGGTTGCAGTGCCCAGACTCGTGTCGTGGTTCGGTGCGGGTGCGGCGCTGCCCGATCCGGTGCTCACCGCCGCACGTCTTGCGCTCAACGATCACTACGGTCGGCCAGCGGCGCAGGTTTTCGAGACCGCCGGGCTGTGCTTCTACCGCACGGGCGACGACAGCGTCGCCTGGCACGGTGACCGGGTGGGCCGCACCATCGACCGCGACACGATGGTCGCGATCCTGTCTGTCGGTGCGGAACGCACACTATCGGTGCGCCCCAAGGGTGGCGGCCGAGTGAAGACGTTTCCGGTCGGCCACGGCGACCTCGTTGTGATGGGCGGCAGCTGCCAGCGCACGCATGAGCACGCCATCCTAAAAACGAAACAGGCCGTCGGCCCGCGCATCAGCGTGCAATTCCGACCGGTATGGCCGCGGTGAGTCGAACCCGCAGCCGGTAAAGTCGAAGCGCCACCGCATCGAACTACAGCTCGCGCGTGTGCGTGCCGCGACAAAGGAGCCCCCGTGACCTCTCTCATCGACACCCATGTGCACATTTGGGACCCGGAAGTCAACAGGTATGACTGGCTTGAGGGGGTACTCGATCGGGCTTACCTCCCTGCCGAATACCACGCTTCGTCTCCGTCGACCACGGGAGTGGTTTTTGTTGAGGCCGGGGCCGTCGATGGCCTCGCCGAGGCGCGCTGGGTGGCATCCCTCGACTGGCCCGAGCTGCTCGGGATCGTCGCCACCGCACCGCTGGAGCGCGGTGCTGGCGTTGCCGGCTACCTCGAGGAGGTGCAAGGCATATCGAAGGTCGTGGGCATCCGTCGGCTGCTGCAAGACGAACCGCTGGCGTTCTTCGAGAGCTCAGAATTGCGAGCAGGGCTGTCGGCTCTTGCCGCGTCCGGGCTGCCGTTTGATGCCTGCATCCGGCACCACCAGCTGCCCGCGCTCACCACCCTGCTCGCCGGGTTGCCCGAGCTGCAGGTCGTGCTCGACCACATCGGCAAGCCTCCCGTTGCAACGGGCGACGACGGCACCTGGGAGCGAAACTTGCGTGCGCTCGCTGCCCTGCCGCAGGTGCGGGTCAAGCTCTCCGGCGTCCCGCCGGAGGTGGATCCCGATGCGCCGGTCCGCGGCCAGGCTGCGCCGTGGTTGGCTGCCACGCTTGATGCTTTCGGCGCCGAGCGATGCATGGTTGCCAGCGACTGGCCGGTGTCAGCGGTGACGCCCCACGCACTCAGTGCCGGCGACTGGCTCGCGGAGGTGCTTGCCGATCTGCGGGGTAGCGCGGCGGAGCAGGAACAGCTTGCTTCCGGCACCGCGACAGAGTTCTACAACTTGGCCGCAGTCGGCTAGGTTGGCGCCGCGCTTAAACTGATCCCATGCCTGACAGCACGCTCAACCCAGGGACGCGCGCGAACGCGCTCAGCCGACTCGCCGCAAGTGCGACGCCCGGCGAAGAGCTCGATGTGCTCGTAATCGGCGGCGGCGTGACGGGAGTCGGTATCGCACTGGATGCGGCAAGTCGCGGCCTTTCGGTGGCGGTCGTGGAGGCGCAGGATTGGTCGGCCGGCACCTCGAGTCGTTCCAGCAAGCTCGTGCATGGCGGCCTGCGCTACCTGCAGATGCTCGACTTCAAACTCGTGCTCGAGGCGCTCAAGGAGCGCGACCTGCTGCTCAGCTCTGTGGCGCCGCACCTCGTGAATCCCCTGCCGTTCCTCTACCCGCTGCGCCACCGGGTCTGGGAGCGAGCGTTCGTCGGCGCGGGCATCCTCCTGTACGACCTGCTTGCAAGTGCTCGTCGCTCGGGGCGGGCACTGCCCTTCCACCGCCACCTCTCGCGCCGAGGTCTTAGCGAAGCGTTCCCCGACTTCGCGAAAACCGCGGCGGTCGGCGCGATCGAGTATTGGGATGCGAACGTCGACGACTCGCGCTTCGTGCTGACGCTGCTGCGCACCGCGACCTCCTATGGCGCGCACGCTGCCTCGCGCACCCAGGTGGTTGAGCTCACGAAGAACGTCGACGGAGCTGTCGACGGCGCCGTGCTCATGGATCTCGAAACTGGCACACGTCTGACCGCGAAGGCGAAGGTTGTCATCAGCGCGACCGGCGTCTGGACGGAACGATCGCAGGCTCTTGCCGGCGATGACGGCGGCCTGCGCGTTCTCGCCTCAAAAGGCATCCACCTCGTTGTACCTCGCGACAGGATCAAGGGCACGCCGGGGCTGATCCTGCAGACCTCAAAGAGCGTGCTGTTTGTCATCCCATGGTCGCGCTACTGGGTGATCGGAACGACAGACACCCCCTGGCACGAGGAGCTAGTGAACCCGGTCGCCACCGCGGCCGACATCGACTACGTGCTCGCCGAGGCCAATAAGGTGCTCGCTCATCCGATA
>JBDUDZ010000218.1:0-3955 GCA_040002635.1 Rhodoglobus sp. | reverse complement strand
TCGGCACGCCGTCGCGATACTGGCTCGAGTCAGAGCTCGCCTCTTTCGGCGTTACCGAACAGCCGTCGGCAGAGAACGCCGACGCCGTGTTCGACGCGATCGGGCAGCGGCTGGCTGAGCCGCAGTTCCGTCCGCGGGCGCTCTTGCAGCGGTACGGCATCGACGTGCTCGCCACGACGGATGACCCGTGCTCAGACCTCTCCGCCCACGCAGCGCTCGCGGCTGTCGCCGGTCTCGCAGCGCGAGTCATCCCGACCTTCCGCCCTGACCGCTACCTCGACCCCGCCGCCCCCGGCTGGCTGGAGGGTATCGGCGCCCTCACCGATGCCAGCGGCCACGACGCGACGAGCTACCCGGGCTACCTCGACGCGCTGCGCGCCCGCCGCCGCTACTTCATCGAGCACGGTGCTACAGCAACTGACCACGGCGTCGCCGATGCCGGCTCCGAGCCGCTCGAACCGGCCGACGCGCATCGCCTGCACGGTGCGGCGCTCGCCGGCACGATCACCGCCGACGAGGCAGTCGCCTACCGTCGAAACATGCTGTTCGAGATGGCGCGGATGTCGACCGAAGATGGCCTGGTCATGCAGCTGCACCCGGGCATCCTGCGCAACCACGACCGCGCGACGTTTGAGCGGTTCGGTGCAGACACCGGCCACGACTTGCCACTTGCGACCGGATTCACCGAGCCGTTGCGACCACTGCTCGAGCAGTTCGGCAACGACCCGCGCTTTCGCATCGTGCTGTTCACCGTCGACGAGACGGCGTTCTCGCGCGATATCGCACCCCTGGCCGGCTACTACCCGGCGGTGTTCATCGGTGCGCCGTGGTGGTTCCTCGACGCCCCCGACGCGATCGGCCGGTTCCGTTCCGCCGCCGTGGAGACCGCGGGCTTCTCCAAAATGGCCGGCTTCGTCGACGACACCCGCGCTTTCTGCTCGATCCCGGCCCGCCACGACATGTCTCGCCGCAGCGACGCGGCATTCCTTGCACGCCTCGTTGTCGAGCACCGGATGTCGCAACACGACGCCGTCGCCACAATCGAGAACCTCGTGGTGCACCAGCCCCGGCGCGTGTTCACCCGCACTGTCGCCTGATGCCGCCGATGACCTCGCCCCCGACCCCAAACCCGGCGCCCGGCTCGCGCAACCCGCCGCTCCTCGTCGTGATGGGAGTCAGCGGCTCGGGCAAGTCGACGGTCGGCGTGCTCATCGCGCAGCGTCTCGGGGTGCCGTTCGTCGATGCCGACGACCTGCACCCTGCCGCAAACGTCGCCAAGATGGCGGCGGGCATCCCCCTCACGGACGACGACCGGTGGCCGTGGCTTGCCAGCGTCGGGATGGCGCTGCACGCGGCATCCGCGACCGGACTCGTCATGGCGTGCTCGGCCCTCAAGCGCGAGTATCGGCAGGCGATCCTGGCCGAAGCCCCCGGCGTGCGCTTCGTGTATCTCGAGGGCAGCCCGGCGCTGCTCGCCGAACGCATGGGGCACCGGGAGGGCCACTTCATGCCCGCGTCGCTGCTCGCCTCACAGCTGGCAACGCTCGAGCCGCTCGCCGCAGACGAGCCCGGTGTCACGGTATCGATCGACGGCACGCCAGTCGGGGTGGCGACCGCCGCAGTGGAGGCGCTGAGGCCTTCCGTGTAGCATGGGGCACTGAACTTCGGCGAGGGAATCCAATCGGGTTCCGTTATCGACGCGGTGAAGTGGGCTTACGTCTTCCTCACGCTGATATCACGCGTTCGAGTTGAACAACTAGGTCGCACTGCCGGCCGGAATTGAGTAATCATGGCTGACAAGGCCGACAAGAAGAGCAACCACCTCGTCACGGAGATTCGTGACACCTTCGGCAAGGGCGTCGCCCGCAAGATCCGCGCGAAGGGCAAGATCCCGGCTGTCATCTACGGTCACGGCACCGAGCCGCAGCACGTGACGCTGCCGGGTCACGAGACCGCGCTGATCCTGCGCAAGTCGAACCAGGTGCTTGAGCTCGACATCCAGGGCAAGACGCAGCTCGCGCTGGTCAAAGATGTGCAGAAAGACCCGGTGCGCCAGATCATCGAGCACATCGACCTCATCGTCGTGCGCGCGGGCGAGAAGGTCACAGTAGACGTTCCCGTGCACCTCGAGGGCGAGTCGGCCTCCGGCACGAGCGTCAACCAAGACTCGAACACCATTTCGCTCGAGGTCGAGGCAACTCACATCCCCGAGAACATCGTCGTGTCGATCGAGGGCCTCGAAGAGGGCGCCCAGATCAAGGCGAGCGACCTGAAGCTGCCCACCGGCGCGACCCTGATCAGCGACCCGGAGATGCTCATCGTTGGCATCACCGGCGAAGCTGCACAGGATCTCGGCGAAGAGGCCGAAGGTGCCGCGGATGACGCAGCGGAGTCGTCTGACGAGGCTGCAGCCGACGAGGCTCCGGCCGCCGGGGACGCCGAGTAATCGGTCTCTTCTCGCGACGAGAAACCCCCACGGCGGTGGACGACAGCTGGCTGGTAGTCGGGCTCGGTAACCCCGGGCCCGGCTACGCCGGCAATCGTCACAACGTGGGACAGATGGTGCTCGCAAACCTCGCCGAGAGTTCCTCGGCGACCTTTAAGAACCACAAAGCGAACGCGGCGGTGGCCACCGGGCTGTCGACGCGCGCGCCGCTGATCCTTGCAAAGCCGAACAGTTTCATGAACCTGTCTGGCGGCCCGGTCGCCGCCCTCCTGCGGTTCTACAAGCTCGGCCCCGAGCGGTTGATCGTCGTGCATGACGAGCTCGACATCCCGTTCGATACGCTGCGCCTCAAATTCGGCGGCGGTCACGGTGGCCACAACGGCATCCGCGACATCATCTCCGCCGTCGGCACCGGTGACTTCATCCGCATCCGCGTCGGCATTGGGCGCCCTCCCGGCCGCCAACCTGCAGCCGACTTCGTACTGCACGACTTCACGGCCGCCGAGCGCACGACGTTGCCCAACCTGCTGTCAGACGCTGCGGATGCCGTCGAACTCATCGCCTCGCACGGCCTCACCGCCGCCCAGCTCAAGTTCCATACCGCGCCGCCCGCATAGCGCCGCGCCGCCGCGCCGCCGCGCCGCCGCCCCGCCGCCCTCCGGCCTACGTAGCGCCGAACTCCCTGACCGCGTACGGTCGTGGGCATGGCGACCGACCCTGTGGTGAGCAATCCCACCCTCTACTCAGTGCTCTTCGAGAACGAGCGGGTGCGGGTGCTCGAGTATCGCGATGAGTCTGGCGCGGAGTCGGTGCCGCACGATCATCCCGACAGCGTCATGATCACGCTGAGCGCGTTCCAGCGCGAACTCGCATCGGGCGACAAGCGGGTGGATGTCGAGCTACCGGCCAACGCGGCCCGCTGGCTGGGCGCGCAAAACCACAGCGGCCGCAACACGGGTTCGACGCCGACGCACTGCATCTTCGTGGAGCTCAAGGAGCCCGCGCTCACGCCTCATTCGGGCGAAAGCACGCTCGGCCCCACCTGAGCCGAAGTAGCTCGGGCGCTGGCTCTAGAAGCTGATGTGACCGAGAAAGGGCACGATGTTCAGCGCTGCGATTAGCCCGACGACAGCGGTGAGCACGCTTGTGATGGCGCTCGAGACCAGCCACGCGCCACGTTTCATCGACCTTCGCGTGCCGATCACAATGACGAAGACCGGAAGTACGAGGGCAACGGCGAGCCCGAAGAGAACGCCGCCAACGGTACCCCCCGGGTCGTAACCGCCCGAGTCGCCGTAGCCCAACATGGTGATACCCGCAAATATGTACCCGACAAAGGCCAGCGGTACCGAGAGGGCGGCGAGAACACTAAGAAGAATTACCTTCCGTGGTGACGGCTCGGGGTTCATGGGTCCTCCAGTCGGCGTGCCAGCGGCATCAGCTTAGACTCGTCAGGTGATACTCGAAGGATTAATCGCGGAGCTTTCGCGCGCCCGCACGTTCGAGAAC
>JBDUDZ010000217.1:0-3969 GCA_040002635.1 Rhodoglobus sp. | reverse complement strand
GTAGCCGTGCAGCGGCAGCCAAATTCCTTGCAGCCAGATGATGAGCATGAACTGCAGGCCGCCCCGGCTGATCGCCGCGAGCAGTCCAGCGAAGTTTCCTGTAGCAAACGCGCGAATGCGAAACAGCGAGACGGCGAACATCGGTTCGGGCATCCGCATCTCAATCAAGACGAATATGACGAGCAGCACGATGCCGCCAATGATTCCGCCGAGCACCCATGGGTTTGTCCACCCGGTCGAGCTGGTGCCATAGGGCTGGATGCCGTATGTGATGCCGGCCAGCAGCGCGGTCAGGCCGACGGCGAAGGTGATGTTGCCCGGCCAGTCCATCTTCGCCTTGCGACGCGTGCCGGTCTCATGCAGCGACAGGTATGCCCAGATCGTGCCGACGATGCCGATGGGGGCGCTCACGATGAAGACCGCGCGCCAGTCGATCCCGGCCAGGAGTCCACCGGCGATGAGGCCGATGAAACTGCCGGCGATCGCTGCGACCTGGTTGATTCCGACCGCAAAGCCGCGTTTGTCGGCGGGGAATGCGTCGGTGAGAATCGCGGTCGAAGTCGCCATGAGCATGGAGCCGCCCACGCCCTGCACGAGCCGCCAGCCAATGATCCAGAGGGCCGCCGCGCTGCCGTCGAGGGGCACGAGCGCCAGGGCGATCGCGGCGACAGTGAAGATCGCGAAGCCGAGGTTGTAGATCTTCACCCGGCCGAACATGTCGGCTAGCCTGCCGAAGCTGACCACGAGCACCGCCGTGATCAGCGTGTAGCCCATGATGATCCACAGCAGGTAGCTGACGTTTGCCGGCTCGAGCGGATTGAGATGGATGCCGCTGAAGATCGCCGGCAGCGAGATCAGCACGATCGACGAGTTGATTGTGGCAATCAGCATGCCGAGTGTGGTGTTGCTCAGGGCCACCCACTTGTAGCTGGGGTGGTCGCTGTGGAAGACGCCGGAGCGGGTGCGTGCCATGGTTGCGCTTTCAGTTAGTTGTAGTCAAGTAACTAAATGAGTGTAGTCCTTTCACTCGCGCGGACTGAGCACTGTCAGGCGAGGGCGAGCAGCGCGGCGGCGACGAGCGCCAGAGTCAGGCCGATCCACTGCACGATAGCTACCCGCTCTTTGAGCACCACTGCCGCGAGAACTATTGTTCCCGCCGGAGAAAGCGCATTAAGTACCGAGACGACCGAGAGGTCGCCGAGACGCAGCGCAAGGAGAAACAGCACGCAGGCCACCGAATCGGTGAGCCCAGAGAACACAGCGAGAGCCGTGCCGGACAGCCACCAGCGCTCGGCCCGGACCGCAGCGCTCGGCCCGGAGATGATCCGTCGACCCAGAACCACACCCCAGGTGAGCACACCCGCGACGAAGAACACCACGATGACCGGCGCCACCCCGCTGTCGACCGGGGTGAGGTCGATGAAGACCAGATACAGGCCGACGCCGACCCCGGCGCCAGCGGCCATCAGGATTCCGCGCAATGTCGGCCGCACGGCTCCCGCACCCGGCACGAAGCAGATCAACAGCACGGCGATCAGGCCCACCGCGATGCCCGCATACCCGATTGCGCTCAGCCGCTCCCCGCGAACGAAGGCGATGGTGATCGGCACGACCGCGGAGACCAGCGCCATGATCGGGGCGAGAATAGACATCGGCCCGATCGCAAGGCAGGCATACAGCAGGGCCAGTGAGACGGCACCCACGGCACCGGCTACGGCACCCCACAGCACGGCTCCCGGGCTGAAGTCGGCGCCGAGGAACAGCGCGGCGAAAGACAAGAGGGCGAGCCCGGCGACGGAGTTGATCGCTGTGACCTTTTCGGCGCGCATCCGGGCCGCTGCTCGACCACCGAAGAAATCGCTGGCGCCGTAGACGAAGGAGCCGAGCAGTCCCAGTAGCGCGCTCAGCATTGCCCAAGTCTGGCATCCGGCTCAGGGGTCGATCTACCCTCGCACGATGTTGAACACGGTGACCAGGGTGATGGCGGCGAGCACGACGACGAGCACCGTTTTACTCGCCTTGAGCCGCCTCCCGCCTGCAGCCACTGCCGATACCACCCCGCGCACGACAGGTGCACGATCATCGACGTACTTCGCGACCTGGCTGCGGATCTTGCCGCCGACCAGCTCGACGATCCGGAATGCTCGGCTCAGCGTTGCCGGATCGGCCATGTGGAACGGCGTGCGTGAATACACGAACATCCAGTCGTCAATCACTTCGACGTCGAAGGACGCCGACTCGTCGATGAGTAGGGCCATGAGATCCGGCGTGAACACATAGGTCGCGTCGCGCTCGTACTCCTTCGGCGCATACAGGGTGAAGTGGTCGTTGAAGTCACCTTCGAGCTTCAGGACCTGGTCGCGGGCGAAGCCCAGCGGAAGGCCGGAGAGACCAAGCCGATTGTTGGCTGTCGAATCCAACACCATCTGCGGAAGGTTTCGTCCGAGATTTACGGCAATATAACCCCAGCGGTGGTCGTCGCTCTCTTCCATTTTGCGTCCCGTCTGGTAGTAGACGTTGCCAATGTCGAACAACGGTTCGGCGGTCGAGAAAACGTGGTCGTAGGTAGCGCGATCGACGCCGGTCGTGAAGATCTCGGATGGATACTGCTGGGCGGTCGTCCATGGCGCGAACTGCAGGTTGTTGGCCGCGGCGAACGCATGGAGCCGATACCAGTCCGCTGGCGAGGTGCGAGGAACCAGATAACGTCGCCCGCACCAGTAGAGCCCAGCCACGGCGAGGGTGGCAAGGAAGGCATATACCCCGAACGCACTCCAGCCTTGCCCTCGTGATCCCGTCAGGCCTTGCGCCAAGGTGATTAGTGTCGCCGGGATGCAGAGCAACAGAACAAAGATGCAGAGCACTATGGTCAGCACGTCACTGTAGACGCCGAACGGGCGGTAGTTCGGTCGCGTTTGTCCCTTGGAGGCGTAGTCAGCAGCGAGCTTGGCCGCCGCGGTCGTATCAACCGGTGCCGTCAAGGGGGAATAGTCAATGGTGCTCGGCATCCCCACAGTCTGGCATCCGGCCCGATCACGTCGGCGCTACAACTTAGAATCGGCGCATGACCCCCGCCACTGCACCTTCCGAAGCGCTGGGCGTACTCGAGAAGACGTTCGGGTACGCCAGCTTCAGGGGCCAGCAGGCCGAGATCATCGACACAATGGTCGGTGGCGGCGACGCCCTCGTGCTGATGCCGACCGGCGGCGGCAAGTCGTTGTGCTACCAGATCCCCGCACTGGTGCGCGCAGGCACCGGGGTCGTGATCTCGCCACTCATCGCCCTGATGCAAGACCAGGTTGATGCCCTGACCGCCGTCGGGGCGCGTGCAGAGTTCCTCAACTCGACACAGGGGCCCGATGAACGCCGCCGGGTCGAAACGGCTTTCCTCGCTGGCGAGCTGGATCTGCTGTATCTTGCTCCCGAGCGGTTGCGCGTGTCATCCACAGTCGACCTCCTCGATCGCGGCACCATCGCGCTGTTCGCTATCGACGAGGCACACTGTGTCGCTCAATGGGGTCATGACTTCAGGCCTGACTACCTGCAGCTCTCGGTGCTGCACGAGCGCTGGCCGACCGTGCCGCGCATCGCGCTCACCGCCACCGCGACGGCTGCCACGCGCAAAGAGATCGCGTCGCGGCTGGATCTGGGGGGCGCGCAGCAGTTCGTTTCGAGCTTCGACCGGCCCAACATCCAGTACCGCATCGAGGCAAAGCAGCAGCCGTTGCAGCAGTTGCTCACCCTGATCCGCACCGAACATCCGGGGGATGCCGGCATCGTCTACTGCCTGTCGCGCGCGTCGGTCGAGAAGACAGCCGAGTTCCTCATGGAGAACGGAATCTCGGCGCTGCCGTACCACGCGGGTCTCGACGCCCGGGTGCGCGCCGCCAACCAGAGCCGCTTCCTGCGCGAAGACGGCATCGTCATGGTCGCGACAATCGCCTTCGGCATGGGCATCGACAAGCCCGA
>JBDUDZ010000216.1:0-4025 GCA_040002635.1 Rhodoglobus sp. | reverse complement strand
GCCGGCGCCGGTCGGCGCCCACCGTGCTGGCGTACGTCAGCTCCACATCGCATACCGGCCCTTCATGCCACGGACAAGCCTGCGCTGCTATGACCGGTATGCTGCCCAGACCGTGAGTTCAGGGCTGCTCCGCGACCGACTGGACCCGCTGCATAGCGGTCTACGGCTCAAGCTGCTCGCCTGAATGATTCGAAGCGTTCGGCTAAGCGCTCACGATCGGGCTTATCCCGTTCACGGATGGGCAGCCGAAGAGCAGTCAGATGGAGTCCCTTGATCGCCTCGAGCATCGGCCCATCCGTCTGCGAGCGCAGTCGGTCGGCGACGTGAATTCGGAAATCGGGGTCGATCCCGATCAGGTGTGCGTCGAAAGCAGCATGGTGAACCTTCGACAGAGGTATTCCGTTTGGCACGACGGGCTGTCCCAGCCGCTCGTGCCCGTCGTTGATGATGTGAGCGGCGTCAAGCAAGAGCGGCTCTGGCAGGCCTGACAACGCGCAACGACCTCGATAGGCCGAGATCACCGCATCGCGAAACGATGCCTGGTGTAGACGTTGCTGCACTGTTCGGAGCGCATACCTTCGTTCCGCCGAATCGCTCGCAACTCCTTCTTGGCCGGGCAGTCCGAATGCAATCCGGGCTTTGAGCGCTTGGCGATCCCATCCAGCGACGAAGACGGGCACGATGGCCTGATAGCGACCCGGCGAGATGCCCAGAAAGTAGATGATTGGCACCGCTTCCTCGAAGGCGTCCCGCAACCAACGGTTGTCGGCAGCGTCCGGGTTATCGCCCATGAAGGCGTACTCCACGGTCTGATCACTTTCGTAGATCTGCTGGTGGACCTGACGCTGATCGTCGTACCAGACCCTTGCTCCCGAGCGGGGGTAGACAGTCCGGATCGACAGCAGATGCTGCATCCGCTGCGGCTTGAAGATCCCTCTCTGGGGGTTGATCAGCGGTACTCGCTCACCCCCGAAAGCGAAGCCAGCTCGAAGATGCTCTGACGTCAATGCGTCGTTCGTTTCCTGTAGCAGCCGGACATGGCGAAACGCCGCGAGTCGAATGGCTTCATCTCCGTCAGCCGAAGGATTCATGCTGCAAGGCTCGCGGGACGTGGGGCTGGCGGTGTCGGACTCCAGCGCGCCATTCCGCGCTGCAAGGCCGTGATCTCGACTGCCTCTCGCAAGCGAGCGAAGAGCGAATCTTCCCAGCCGTTGCCGCTACCCATCACTCCGCCAAGCAGGTGAGTGGCTTGCCGGTCGAAAGGAATCGGCACCGCGTCCCTTAGCAAACGCCAAGCTCCGCCAATCTTGTCTCGCTGCCGATTCAGCAGCGCGCTCGTAGGGAGCTTGTCCGACTTTTGCCCGTTCACTCCGGGATCCGCAGGCAAAAGGTTCCAGAGGTCGTTGTTTCCCCAGAGCGAGAACGGAATGATGTGGTCGACCACGAACCCGTTCGTCAGCTTCCGGTCCGTCCAGGCGCAATGCGTCCAGCCACTTCTAGCAAAGACGTCGCGCGCAACGGCGGTCGCCCGTAGTGGCTCGGGCTTCGCCATAAGTAGCGGAAGGACATCCCCGGCGTGAATGCCCTGACGCACCCCGAACCGCTCAGACAACTCCGCCCAGCGGAGGATGACTGCATCGTTAATCCAGTGGCCCAACAGGCTCAGTTCGCGCCACAGGTCTGCTGCCATCAGGACCTGGGCACTGGCACTGTCGAAAGCGAACACTTGTCCGGTCTCGAGCGCACCCCCGGAAAACGCGACAGGGCCCTGGCGAATCGCCTTGCCGATCGAGCGCAACGCCGTCTCCTGCAGCGCAGCCTGTGTGGTGCCTATTCGACCCGCATTCTGGTCAAGCTGCCAAGCACCGAGGCCACCATGCTCGCCGCGACCAACGTAAGGCGCCATCAGCGCGAGCATCGGCTTGCGGAACAAGAGCTGCTTGCTGCTCTCGGCGCCTTCCGCGCTGGATTGAGGCACAAACCTCGCCGCCGCGAATATCGGCCAATAGTAGACAAGCCACTTTTCCGCCACCCGTCGCAGCGGTACCCCCACCCTCCCGTCAGACCTCCAGGTCGCAACCCTTGGCTCTTGGGTTGCCAGTTCGCTTAAGGCACGAAAGAGCGCCAACTTATAGGTCGCCACTTTCAGGTCGCGGTTGAGGATGCCCTCGATCTGATCCACTGCACGCGTCAGCCCCGCAGACCGTAACTCGAACAGTTGTGTGAACCAGGTCGTTCCCGTGCGACCGAGCGCATCCTCAGTTTCCCATCGCCCGATTTGTTGGAACCCGGTACGCTCCAACAACAGCTGCAGGTAGTCGGGCGTGTAGGTCTTAAAGAGCCGCCCGTCCGTCGACCGCTCGCCAGATAGAACGTCGTCCCGTGTCAGGGGAAGTGACATCAGTAGTCGACCGTGCGGTCGCAGCAGGCTGCGCAGGTTGAACACAGTGTCGAACAGGTCGTGCTCAGGCACATGCATCAGGACAGCGCTGCAAATTACACCGTCGAATTGCCCGTCAGCAGTCAACTCGATGTTCGGAAGCGCCGCAGCAGAAATTCTGCTTGCTAGTTCAGGGTGCCGACGGATCGCCTCTAGACGCATCGCGTCGACTGGTTCGATGCCGAAGGCGTCGTAGCCCTCCCGCAGCAGCAGTGCCAAGTCCCTGCCCGATCCGCATCCCACATCGAGAACCCGGGAGCTGGCCGGGAAAGCGAGCCTCAGATAGGGAATCAGCGGACTATTGGCGGCCTCATAGCGCGCGACGACGTCACTCGCGTTCCTTGCATAGAACTCAGAGGTATCGAGATCCACCACACGATGCTACCCGCGGCGTGGGAGGCAAATGTGGTCCGCTGACGACGACAATTCGGCAATGGGCGTTCAAGACCGAGAGTGGTACTGGGAGGAGAGGCGGCGGAAAGAAAAGCTGCACTACAACCCCAAGTTGTTTCGCCGGTCGAGGGCGGCCGCTTCAGCCACTGGCCATGTGCCAAGGTCGGCCCCCAGCCCCTGGCGAAGAGTTGCTTTGTCTCTATTGGTGATCATCGGCGTCACGTTTCTCGTCGCTCAATGGCGCAGCCACGACATGGCCGCCCGACGGATGGCAGAAGCCGCCCAGAGGGAGCAAAGCCTGCGGCTTCAAGCCCTGGAGCGAGAACGGATCGAAGCCGCTGAAAAGCAGGCCAGAAGCGCTCGCCTTGAGCAAGATGAAGCAAATCGACTGCGGGGCATTGCAACTCAACGCGTGAACGCGCAGAAAGCCGAGACGGTAGAGGTCGATGGGCAACGCCGGAGGACTGAGCTCTGGCAGAAGTTCTACCGGCCAGCACCAGGGTGCGAGAGAAGTGCAACGGTCGAGTGTGCGAATGCGTTCATCCGAGCTCGTCGCAAGTTCGACGAGATTGACGGCAACCGCGTACGCTGAACAGCGCAGCGTCACTCGCCTCAGTGAGCCGTGGCTTGGAGCTGCGCCCGATCGCGCGTTGCGTGTACTAAGACTGTTTCTCGCCGAACCCTTTCATCGCCGCGAGCCGAGCGTCCCGCTCCGTCGTCAGATAGCCAGACGTGGTCCCGATCGACGCGTGGCCCAGGTTGTTCTGCACCACCTGGATCGGCACGGTCTTGCCGCCGGGCCGGCCGTTGAGCGCATGGGACCCGTGGGTATGTCGAAACCAGTGCGTGCTGGCCTTGCGCAGTTGCTTCGCGTCCTCAATGTCCATGCTCGCCGCGCAGCGCTCGAGCACGTCCTTGATTCCTTTGGCGATCCCCGACGCCGACCATGGCGTCGCCACACCGGCCTCTACGCGATTCAGGATCGCCACATCCCCGTTCGATTCGTGGCGCACGTCAGCGTCTAGCCCGCTCTGTTCGAGTTCGTTCTGCAGCTCCTCGACCAGCCGGGTCGGCACAGGCACTTGGCGCAGCTTGTCGCCCTTGCCGACGACACTCAGCATCCAGCCGGTGTCCTCCTTTCCGTCCGGCAGCCGGTAGTCGACCTGCTGCAGGTCGCCGCAGTGCGCGCCGG
>JBDUDZ010000215.1:0-4053 GCA_040002635.1 Rhodoglobus sp. | reverse complement strand
GCCTGCGTGCGACGGGTAGAGAACGACCGGCCGTCGTGGATGCGGTCGACCGAGAAGGTGATTGAGGCGTCGATGCGTCCCGGTCGCAGGAAGTAGCCGTGCAGCGAGTGCACTGTGCGCTCGGGCTCGATCGTGCGTTGGGCGGCTACCAGCGACTGGGCGAGCACCTGGCCGCCGAAAACCCGGCCGTGTGGCATCCATTGGCTCGGGCCGGTGAAGATGTCTTCATTGGTGCGCGCCCCGGGGTCGGCCAGGTCGAGCGTTGCCAGCAGGCCAGACAGCGGGTCGCTCATGACCTGTAGTTTAGATGGCGATGAGCAGCACATTCACCCTCGTAGACTCCCTCGCGCTCGGCGACCTGCACGTGTTTCTTGGGCGCGCCCTGCGGGTAGAGGATGGCTCGGTGCGGCTCATTGCGGGGTCGGGGGTGCTCGCGGTATACGTTCCGGTGCTGCATCCGGCAGGCCTGCTCGATGAGAGCCCGACAGTGCTGGGCCTTCGCACCTTCGCTCTCACCGGCGGTGATGCGTCGATTCAGCCCGAAGACTTCGATGTCGTTGTGCCGGTGCGTTCGTTGCTCATGCGCGTTGAAGGCCTGCTGCAGTCGGCGGCGGCGGATGTCGCACAGCCGGTAGTCGTCACGATTCCGATGGCGGTGAGCACCGTGTCGTGGGCGGCCATCTCGCCGCCACGCGGAGGCTGGACTCCTCTGCAAAACATCGGTTGGGAGGTGCTGGATTCCGCAGCTCGACAGGGCATTGACGAGGTAGCGCGCGCGATCCCGAGCGGCACTGGCGAGCAGATTGTGCACAGGGTTCGCGCCGAGATCTGGGGTCGTTCAATCGATGGGCTCGATTTTGTTCCTGCCGGCGCGGGATTCGCGGCAGTGAGCCTCGGTTTCCTGGTCGAGGGTGACGCCGTCTCGATTTACGAGTCCGGCCCATGGACGCGGCTCACCACCAAGCGCGGGCACGTGCTCGTCAAGCGCCGGGCGTGGAGCATGGCGCGCTAACGCCATGTGATCAGCGCGGCTAGCGCCGCGTGATCGCCACGATGGGGATGATCCGGTCGGTCTTCTCCTGATACTGGCCGAATCCGGGGTTGCTGGCCGCGATCTTCGCGAAAAGTGCATCACGCTTGGCGCTCTCAACAGGAGCCGCTGTCGCCTCGTACGTTTCGATGCCGTGGTCGGTAGCTTGCTCAACTCCCACTGCGGGGTGGGCGAGCAGGTTGTGGTACCAGGCCGGGTTCTCTGGGGCGCCCGCTTTTGACGCGACAACATAGATGCCGTCTGGCTCCTGGAAGTACATCATCGGAGCCACACGGGGCTGGCCGGATTTCGCACCAGTGGTAGTTAGTAGCAGAAGGTGCGCGCCGTCGAATGGGCCACCGACTTTGCCGTCGTGCTCGCGAAACTCCGCGATGATCTTGTCGTTCCAGTCGCTCATGGTTGTCTCCAGTTCTCCTAGACAGTTTAGGTTGGGCACGCGAGTTGACGCGGTGGGAAGCTGGCGAGCAAACGGACCCTCAGCTTTGGGATGCCACTGCGCGACCGGCGGCCCGACCACTGAATATGCAGCCGCCCAGGAACGAGCCTTCGAGGGCGCGATAGCCGTGCATCCCGCCGCCGCCGAAGCCGCTCGCCTCACCCGCGGTGTACAGGCCCGGGATCGGCTCGCCGTTCGCACCCAGCGCCCGACCCGACAGGTCGGCCTCGATGCCGCCGAGGGTCTTTCGAGTGAGAATGTGTAGCTTGACCGCGATCAGGGGGCCGGCCTTGGGGTCGAGCAGGCGGTGTGGCTTCGCCACGCGGATGAGGCGGTCGCCGCGGTAGTGCCGCGCCTGCCGAATCGCGTTGATCTGGGCATCCTTGGAGAAGTCGTTGGCGAGCTCGCGGTCGCGCGCCTCTACTTCCGAACGCACGTGGGCGCCATCGATGACTACCTCGGGCGAGAGCGACTGCATTCCGGCGAGCAGCTCGTCCAGAGTGCTCGCGACGACGAAATCTTCGCCGTCTGACTTGAACTTCTCCACCGGCCCGGTCGCGCCCTTGCCGAGACGCTGGCGCAGCAGTTCGCGCACGCTCTTGCCGGTGAGGTCGGGGTTCTGCTCGCTGCCGGAGAGCGCGAACTCTTTCTCGATGATCGCCTGCGTGAGCACAAACCAG
The DNA here is from genome assembly GCA_040002635.1 of Rhodoglobus sp. Classification (GTDB taxonomy): domain Bacteria; phylum Actinomycetota; class Actinomycetes; order Actinomycetales; family Microbacteriaceae; genus Rhodoglobus. Next base: position 1,886 of record JBDUDZ010000215.1, on the reverse strand, counting down.
GTGTGGTCGTATCCGGTGGTCACGATGTGCCGAAGCGTGCCGACGGTGTCGAAGCCGGGGAAGAGCGGGGCCGGCAGTCGCTTTCCTGTCGCATCCAACCAGAGACTCGACGGGCCAGGAAGAATCCGGATGCCGTGGGCCGGCCACACCGGCGAGTGGTTGGCGATCCCCTCGGTGTACGACCACACCCGGTCGAGGTTTATCAGACGTGCGCCGGCCTGCTCGCTGATGCCCAGCATCCGGCCGTCGGTACTCGCGGGCACTCCGCTCAACAACTGCTTCGGCGCGGGGCCGTGGTCTTTGGGCCAGTGCTTGCGCACCAGGTCGAAGTTGGCTCCGATGCCGCCGCTCGTCACGATCGTGGCGCCGGCGCGCGCTTCGAAGTCGCCGGTGATGTCCCGGCTACTGGAGGCGCCGCGCTCGGCGTCATCGGGCGCGAGGACCGCTCCTCGTACACCGACCACCGTGCCGCCCTCGATGATCAGTTCGTCGACCCGGTGCCGGAACTTCAGTGTGACGAGTCCGTTGGCCACACCTTCGCGCACGGCCGCCTCGAAGGGTGCGACGACGCCGGGCCCCGTGCCCCACGTGATGTGGAAGCGCGGAACTGAATTGCCGTGCTCGAGTGCCGTAGTGCCCCCACGCTCGGCCCAGCCCACCACCGGGAAGAATCCCACGCCACGCTGACGCAGCCACGAACGTTTCTCGCCGGCGGCGAAGTCGAGGTATGCCTCTGCCCACTGCCGCGGCCAGTTGTCTTCGGGGCGGTCGAACGCCGCGCTGCCGAACCAGTCTTGCCGAGCGAGCTCGTAGGAGTCTTTGATTCCCATGCGGCGCTGCTCGGGAGAGTCGATGAAGAACAGGCCGCCGAACGACCACCAGGCCTGCCCGCCGAGGCTGGCCTCCGGCTCCTGGTCGAGGATCGTTACGTGCTTTCCAGCATGAACGAGTTCGGCCGCAGCGACGAGGCCGGCGAGGCCCGCGCCCACGACAATCGCATCCGACTGTGCCATGCGGCCTCCTCACCCTGTGGTCTACCAAGTATGCCAATGGGATGATGGCGATGGTCGACTACATGCAGCCGGAACTCGTTGAATTCCTGCGGAAGAAGATGAGGCAGCACCTCTAGCGCGACGGCGTCAGGATCTCGTCGGCATTGCGGGCGAGCCAGTCCATGAGCGGGAAGTGGGTGCTGGATCGCGGGAAGTAGTTTGGCTCGTCGTCGGTTGCAGATGAGGATCGAGAAGGGATCATTCATGTCAGCATCATCCACGCCCATCGTCATCACCGGTGCCACGGGGCACCTCGGCCGCCTCATCGTCGAAAGCCTCCTTGCCCGTGGGGTCGCACCCGACCAACTGGTCGCAGCTGGCCGCAATGCCGAGAAGCTTGCCGAGCTCGAGACCCTCGGCGTGCGAACTGCCCGCATTGACTACACGGACCCGGATGGCCTGGCCGCGGCCTTCGCGGGTGCGGACAAGGTGATGCTCGTCTCCAGCTCCGAAGTGGGGCACCGCGTCGCGCAGCACTCCGCGGTCATCGACGCCGCGGTCGCTGCCGGGGTGAAGCACCTCATTTACACGAGCGCGCCGGCCGCCACCACGTCGGCCCTGATCCTCGCCCCGGAGCACAAGGCCACCGAGGAGTACCTTGTCGCCTCTGGCATCCCCTTCACGATCCTGCGAAACGGTTGGTACACCGAGAACTACATCCAGACCGCCCAGCAGGGTGGCGAGTCGGGCACCATCGCGTCGAGCGCGGGGGAGGGCCGGGTCGCGAGCGCGTCGCGCAAAGACTACGCGGATGCCGCAGCAGTCGTCCTGACCACCGCCGGGCACGACGGCAAGGTCTACGAACTCTCGGGTGACACCGCGTGGAGCTTCCAC
>JBDUDZ010000214.1:0-4095 GCA_040002635.1 Rhodoglobus sp. | reverse complement strand
GGGTGGGGGTCGCGGAAGGGCTGTTCGCGGCGGAGCGCGCGGCGCGTGTGACGCCTGTTGCTGCGCCGCGCGGTGTTCAGGAGAATCTCGTCGGTGAGCGCATCGATCAGGAACGAAGACGGCGTGGCGGCCCCGATCTCCTGAACGCGGCGCAGGGCGCCGATGCCCGGATCACGGTCATCCCCAACGGCGGCACAGCCGCCTTTCTCGCCCCGCTGCCGGTGTCGCTGCTGGAGGAGCCAGAGCTGGTGGCTCTGCTCCCCCGCCTCGGCGTCGTCACTCTGGGCGGATTCGCCGAATTGGCCGCTGCCGACGTGCTGGCGCGCTTCGGCCCGCTGGGGGCGCGGCTGCACGCACTGGCGGGCGGTCGCGATTCGCGGCCGGCGACCCCGCGTATTCCGCCACGTGACGTCGACGCGCAGGTGGACTTCGAGCCGGCTCTCGACCGTGTGGATCAGGTGGCGTTCGGGGTGCGGGCGGCATCCGACGACTTCGTGAACGCACTGCTGGCGCAGCGGCTGGTCTGCACGGCGCTGCGGATCGAGCTGATCGGCGAACGCGGCGAGGTGAGCGAGCGAGTGTGGCTTCATCCACGGTCGTTCAGCGCGGCAGAAGCCGTTGACCGGGTTCGGTGGCAGCTTCAGGGTGCGATGAGAGGGGATGCTGGCGGCCCAGGCAGCGCGCGCGAGGCGTTGGCGGGCGAGCTGCGCTCCCCTGTCGTCCGTGTGCGGCTCAGTCCAGAAGCCGTCGACCCCGTCGGCGCGCACGAACGGGGGCTGTGGGGCACCGGCCCTGACGAAAACGTGCACTCCGGTCTCTCGCGGGTGCAGGGAATGGTCGGGCACCGTGGGGTGCTGACCGCGACGCCATCTGGCGGCCGCACGCCTGCCGAGCGGCAGACGCTCGTGCCCTGGGGCGACCGGCCGCTGGTGGCGCGCGATCCGAAGAAGCCATGGCCGGGCACGCTGCCGCCGCCCAATCCGGCAACCGTGTACGAGCTACCGCGTCAGATCATCGTGCAAGATGCCCGTGGCCATTCGGTCGCCGTCGACGAGCGCGGCGAACTCAGCGCCCCACCCGCTGCGATGGTGTCCGGGACCGGCGCGCGTCGCACCCTGACAGCCTGGGCGGGCCCATGGCCGCTGCAGGAGCGCTGGTGGGATGCCCAGGTCGCCCGCAACACGAACCGCTTCCAGGCGGTCGACGGCGAGGGGGTCGCGTGGCTGCTGGTGCTTGACGACGACGGCTGGTGGGCGGAGGGACGCTATGACTGAACGCTCAACCCGCCAACTCGCGCCGCATCACCCACCGCAGGCGTCCGCCGCTGTGGGCCGTGGTCGCGGTCGCGCGGGTGAAGCCTGCCCGCTCGAACAGCCGGGTGGTGCCGACGTAGCCCGAGATGACGTCCACCTTGCCCGGCGTCTCGGATTCGATCGGGTACCCCTCGATCACGGCGGCGCCGTGCGCCCTAGCGTGCTCGACGGCACCCTCCAGCAGCACATTCATGAGCCCCTGCCTGCGGAACTTCGGTCGCACGACGAAACACACGGCCGACCAGGCGTCGCGCTCACTCCCGGAGCCGTCCTCAGCGGCATCGACGAACGGAATCGTGCGCGAGTTCATCAGCCGACGGTAGCTGGAGCGTGGAGCGATCGAGCACCAGCCCGCGACCTCGTCGTCGACGTAGGCGAGGATTCCCGGTCCCGGTTCGCGAGAGCACTCGTCAGCCATGTACAGCGGGCGCTCGAGGTTGTTCAGCCGGGTGTCCCGGTAACTCATGCACCAGCATCCGCCAGCTCCTTGCTTCTGCACTCCGGCGACCCGCTTGAAGTCGTCGAAGCGGCCGACGGCGGGCAGCACCTCGACGCGACCCTCGATACTCTCGACGCTCTGCGGCATGCAGGGAGCCTAACCGTCGACGGGTCGGCGGTAGTCGGTGCCGTCGACGTTGCGGGTGATGAGCCTGGCATCGACGAGCGCGCGCCGCAGTGTGTTCGGGTCGGTCGTGAAGGCGAACAGCTTCTGCGTGAACGGCTTCTCGGCGAGCACCTCCTCGGTGCTCATGAGGCGCTCGGCGATCCAGGTGAGCAGCTCGAGCCGGTCGTCGGCCGACTTGGGCCAGTGGTCGATGCGGCCGTCGGCGCGCAGCCAGCGGTCGACGCCCGCCTTGTCGACGCGTCCCTTCCTGAGCATCGCGCGCAATCCCGGCTCGTCGAGCTGCTGGGCAGCGGTGAGCAGTCCGCTCTGCATCAGGATGCGGCGAGCCTCACGCCGCTCGGGAGCGCTCACCTCGGGGTCGCCCTCCACGATGATCTCGGCCAGGGTTCGCCGCAGCCGCGGATTCACCAGCGCCGCCAGCACGGCGCGCCAGGCCTCGGGGCTCTCATCAGCAGCAGTCGGCTGGTCGGCATCCATTCTTCGAGCGTAGGCGGCTGAAGGTGGGCTGGAACAATCCCCCGATTCCCTGGTCTGAGTTCGAGCGCGCCCTGAGCGATACCCGACGCCCGCGCCAGATGCCGGCGGGTGTCGACGGAGGAGACAGCCCAGCCTGGTCGCTGAAGCGCGGGCCGTATGTGGCACCGCAGGGCATCGTTCGCGACCGGGATGCCCTGCCGTACGCCGAGTTGCACGCGCACTCCAGCTACAGCTTTCTCGACGGCGCCTCATCGCCAGAGGAGTTGCTGGAAGAGGCGGAGCGACTCGGCCTGCACGCCTTGGCGATCACCGACCACGATGGCTTCTATGGGATCGTTCGCTTCGCCGAGGCGGCCGAGGCTGCCTCGGTGAAAACAGTGTTCGGTGCGGAACTTTCGCTCGGGCTGAGCGGCCCGCAGAACGGCGAACCAGACCCAGAGGGCAGCCACCTGCTCGTGCTGGCTCGGCAGGAGGAGGGCTACCACCGGCTCGCCAAGGCGATCACCGAGGCGCAACTGCGTGGAGGTGAGAAGGGGCGACCGGTCTACGACCTCGACGAGCTGGGCGAGTTGGCGGGCGGGCACTGGGTGGTGCTGACCGGATGCCGCAAAGGGAGCGTGCGGCAGGCACTCTCTAGCTGGTCGAGTAGCGCCGAAGGAGCGTATCGAGACCCCTCCACCCAACCAGGTCTCGAGACGTTGCCGCGCAGCTACTCGACCACCAAGGGGGCGGGTGAAGAGCTCGACCGCCTCGTGCGACTGTTCGGGCACGACAACGTCTACGTCGAGCTGATCGACCACGGTGAGCCGCTCGACAGCGAACACAACGACGTGCTGGCTGGGCTGGCCGCCGAACGCGGCCTCCCGGTGATCGCGACCGGCAACGTGCACTACGCCACTCCGAGCGACAAGCAGCTCGCGACGGCCGTGGCAGCGGTACGGGCGCAGCGCAGTCTCGATGAGCTTGACGGCTGGCTGCCCGGCGCTGGCACTGCCCATCTGCGCTCGGGGCGTGAGATGCACGCCCGGTTTGCGCGGTATCCGGGAGCTGTCGAGCGCACCGTCGAGCTCGCCGACGAGTTGGCCTTCCCGTTGCGGCGAGCCAAACCGGCGTTGCCGAAGCAGAGGGTGCCGCCGGGTCACACGCCCATGTCGTATCTGCGCGAACTGGTCTGGGATGCAGTGCCGCGCAAGTATCCCGACCTCGCGCCCGCCGACCGGGAGCGTATCGAGGCCGAACTCGCGGTCATCGAGAAGAAGGACTTTCCCGGTTACTTCCTGATCGTCTACGACATCGTCCAGTTCGCCCGCGGCCGCGGCATCCTCTGCCAGGGCCGCGGCTCTGCTGCCAACTCGGCGGTCTGCTTCTTGCTCGACATCACCGCGGTCGACTCGATCTTCTACCAGCTGCCGTTCGAGCGCTTTCTCTCCAGCCTGCGCGACGAGGAACCAGACATCGACGTCGACTTCGACTCAGACCGGCGCGAGGAGGTGATCCAATGGGTCTTCGAGAAGTACGGGCGGCGCAACGCCGCACAGGTCGCCAACGTCATCCAATACCGGCCCAAAAACGCGGTGCGCGACATGGCAAAGGCGCTCGGGCACAGCCCGGGCCAGCAAGATGCCTGGAGCAAGCAGGTCGAGCGGTGGGGCGCCGATTTGTCGACCGGGAGCGACAATG
>JBDUDZ010000213.1:0-4130 GCA_040002635.1 Rhodoglobus sp. | reverse complement strand
TGTTGACCATCGCGAAGAACCACTGGCCGCTCATCTGCTGGCGCACCTGCAGCGAGATCTGGTTCTCGTTCTCGGCCTCATAGCGCGCGGTCTCGGCGCCCTGCTGGTTGAAGCTCTTGGCGAGCAAAATACCCGAGACGCTCAGCGCCTCCTGGGTGATCGCAGACATGTCGCTCAGCGACTCTTGCGTCTTGGTGGCGATTCGGGCGCGCACCTGGCCGACCCGGCGCTGGGCGATCACGAGCACCGGCAGCAGCACCACCGCGACGAGCGTCAGTTGCCAACTCAGGATCAGCATGCTCACGAGTGCCGCGATCACCGTGACAGTGTTGCCGATCACACTCGAGACAGTGTTGCTCAGAACGCCGGCGACACCCCCCACATCGTTCTGCAGCCGCGACTGGATGATGCCGGTCTTCGTCCTGGTGAAGAACGCGAGCTCCATCGCCTGCAGGTGCCCGAACAGCCGGATGCGCATGGCCCCCATCACCCTGTTGCCCACTGTCGCGGTGAGATACGTCTGCCACACGCCGAGAGCCGCGGATGCCACGAGCAGCCCGACCATCGCAGAGACAATCTGCAGCAGCACCGGCACATTCGGGCCGCCGGTCTTCGGGAACAGGCCCACGTCGAACAACTGTCGCGTGAGGAGCGGAGGCAGCACGCCCAGTCCCGCGCTGATCAGCACCAGCACGATGGTCACTGTCAAGGCAGCCCGGTGGGGAGCGAACAACGACCCGATGCGCGGCAGCAGGTCGGGGATTTTAGGCGCCGATGCGTTAGCCGCCTTCTGGGCTGCGGCGTCGCCGCCGCCCATCATCCGACCGCCGCCACGCATTCCACTCATGCGTCGACTTTACGACGCAATTCTGCGCGATCCGACGGATGCGAGCGTGCACCCCACTAACGGAGCATCGGTGGGCGCCTTTCCCGAGACGCCCACCGACTCCGTCGACCGCGACCAGAGCCGCGGCCAGGTATTAGATCGTGCGACGGCGCCTAACAACAAGGCTGAGAGCCAAGAGCATGACACCTAGTTGCAGGAATCCGATTCCTGCGACCGCCGGACCAACCGGGTTCGCACCCGTGAAGGCCAGGGTAGGCAGGTCGCACTTTGCCAGCGCGAAAGTCGTCGTGCCTTTGAGGGTGCTGGCGGTATTGACGATATTCACCGTATAAGTATTGCCATTGGGCACGTTTTTGAACTGCAGGGCAGCAGTCGCAGTCGCACCCGTGACCGTCTGGCTGGAAAGCACAGTCGAGTTGGATGTTTTGACTATCGTCACAGAATAGTTCTGGCCTGCGACGAGTTGGGCAAGGCCCACATTCGCCGTCGAGGCTCCGAAAACGTTGCAGGTCGCCTTCACCGAAATCGTGGGATCACCCGGGCAGACAGTCAGCGCAACGTCGCCCGATGCCATCACAGTGGGCACCACGGTGTCAGTAACAATCAGCCGATACACGAGGCCCGCCGGAAGCCCGTTCAAGGCTGCCAGCGTGGGGCTCCACGTCGGGGCAGCGGCCCCGGCCACGGCAATCGCCGCAGGTGCGACGAGTGTGTCGGCGGTTCCGACCGGCGCACCGTTCTGCGTGACAGCGAAGGTGTACGAGCGGCCGGCGACGTAGTTGGACACGGTCAGCGCGATGCTCGCCGTTCCGCCAGGCACCGAGCACTGAGTCGCCTGGATGTCGAGGTTCGGCAGCAACGGGCAATCGATGAGCGTTGCCGATGCTGAGGTGACGTAGGTGTTCAGCAGCACGTCAGCAACCGTGACCGTGTAAGTGCCGGGCGGGAAGGGCAACGTTTGCTCGGCAAAGTCTGACGACGCCGCCACGAAGGCTCCGGAGTCGAAGACGTTCGTCGTGCCGTTGGAGATGGTCACTTGGTAGGTGCGACCGGGCACAAGACCGCTGGCGCTAAAAGTGATCGACGAGTTGGGCTTGCCGTCAGTTGTCGTGCACTGGGTGGGATCGATCTTGGGGATGTCTGGAGTCTTCGGGCACGGCAGGTACTCAAGCGGAGCGCTGGTCTTGGTTACCGTCGGAGCCAGGTCGTCGACGACTGTGGCCTTGTATTTGCCCCCGGCTGCCACATCAAAACTCAACGATGCGTTGCCGTTCGCGTCACCAGTGGCCGGCTTCGTTTGAAGAACGGCGTTCGTTGTCGCGTTGACAACGCTCACCGTGTAGGTGCGACCGATTGACAGGCTTGAAAGCGAGACACCGAAACCGCTTGTGCCGCCGGGCGCGCTGCACTGCGTGGGCTGCACGTCGATGCCGGAATCTTTCGGGCATCCCACCAATAGTGCGGATTTGTTCACCGATTGCTTGGTCGTCGTGTCGACCACTGTCACCGTGTAGTTGTGCCCAGGCAAAACCGAGTGGAACGCGTAGCTGTAGGTTGCCCCGCTCGGCGTGAACGGCTGTGCGGCCACCGTCGTGCCACCGTCGGAACTCGACAGCTCGATTGTGAAAGCGTGTGAGATGTCCAGGCTCTGGAGGTTGGCCGTAAGGTCGAGCACATCGCCGGCCTTCGAACACACGGGAACACCCAAGTTGAGGATCGAGGGCGGGGCGCACGCCTTCGTTCCCTTGGTATCCGTGTAGGTCTGCCAGTCGTAACCGGTGATCGTCACGCTGTAGCTGTGGTCAACGGATGGATTGAGCGGGTAGGTCTGGTCAAAGTCGGTCGCGAAGTTCTGCGAGGTCTTCTGCTGACCATCGATGATCACGACGACAGTGTTGATGCCCTTGCCGTCATTTCCCGTGTTGTACCACTTCGCGTTGACGTGCAGCGAGTAGCACGTCGAATCGCTCGTGGGGACGTGGGCCTCTGCGGCGGAGGCGACAGCCGCAACGGCGATTCCCGACCCGGCCAGGAGGGCCAAGACGGCAGCTGCAGCGATCGCTCGCCAGCCGTACCGGAACGACCGGCGTTTGCCGGTAGATCCGTCAAAACGGGCGGTGAGCAGGGCAGATTTGCGCGTGAAAATTTGCATTCGGGTATGCACTTTCGGGTGGGGTAACTCTGCGTAGGCACAGCAGACTGAGTGCTGGGCAGAGGGTAAGGCCGTCCAGAACAGGGGAATACGGGATTTCGTGCGTGTCACACCAATGGGGGGTAGCGCGGCTGACAGTCCCCATTATGAGGGACATCTTCCTGAAAATGCAACTTGGCATTTTTCGGCCGGAAATAGGCACAGTTGTGGTCAAAACGACAGGGTACGACTGTGGATAAAAACAACAAAGGGCGCCGTCCCGGAGGACGACGCCCTTTGTCTGTGAAGCGTGACTACTTGAGGGTGACGGTCGCGCCGGCCTCTTCGAGCTGTGCCTTGGCCTTCTCGGCCGTCTCCTTGTTCGCGCCCTCGAGCACGACACCGGGAGCTCCGTCAACGAGTGCCTTCGCCTCGCCGAGACCGAGGTTCGTGAGGGTGCGCACCTCCTTGATGACCTGGATCTTCTTCTCGCCAGCAGACTCGAGCACGACGTCGAAGGAATCCTTCTCCTCGACCTCTTCGGCCGCAGCAGCGGCTCCGCCACCGGCGGCCGCAACGGCAACCGGTGCAGCGGCGGTGACCTCGAAGGTCTCCTCGAACTTCTTGACGAACTCGCTGAGCTCAATGAGCGTGAGCTCCTTGAACGCCTCGATCAGCTGGTCACTTGACAGCTTTGCCATGATTTTCTCCTTAGTTTTGTTTATTACCGCGCGCTGTGCTTATTGAGTGCTTCGCACTACGCAGCGGAGGACTGCTTCTCGCGCAGCGCTTCGACCGTGCGAACGGCCTGGGCGAGCGGAGCGTTGAACAGGTACGCTGCGCCGAACAGTGAGGCCTTGGCGGCACCCGCGAACTTCGCGAGCAGCACCTCCCGGGACTCAAGATCGGCAAGCTTGCTGACCTCAGCAGCAGTGATCGGGTTACCGTCGAAGTAACCGTTCTTCACCACCAGAAGAGGGTTTACCTTGGCAAAGTCACGCAGGCCTTTCGCAACGGCGACTGTGTCACCGTGAACGAAAGCGATGGCGGACGGGCCGACGAGGTCATCGTCGAAAGACGTGATCCCCGCAGCGTTGGCCGCAATCTTCGTGAGCGTGTTCTTCACCACGGCAAATGTTGCGTGCTCACTGA
>JBDUDZ010000212.1:0-4159 GCA_040002635.1 Rhodoglobus sp. | reverse complement strand
TTGGTCGTGACCGAGTAATAGAGGATGTTGCCCGACCAGGAGAGCTTGACGTGGGAGACGTTGCTACTCCAGCCCGCCTGCTGATCGGCGTACCAGAGAGGTAGCACTGGCAGGTCCTTCATCAGAATCGCCTGAGCTTTGTTGTAGATGACGTTGCCTTCTTGCGATGTGGGCGCAGATGCGGCTTTCGCCATCTCTGAGTCAAAATCAGGATTCGAATAGCCTCCATCATTCGCACCCGCACCGGTCTGGTACTGCGGACCGAGGAAGTCTTGGAGAGAGGGGTAGTCGCCTAGCCACGCTGATCGAGCAAGGCCGTCAAGCTTGTGACTATTAATAACGTCTCGGAATTCCTTGAATGTGGCGTACGGTTTCGGCTCGGCATCGATTCCCAGTGTGTTCTTGATCTGGTTCGTGATCGCCTCGATGAACTCCTTGTTTCCTGCGCCGTCGCCGTTGTAAGCGATAGTGAGTGGCTGGCTTGAGTCCCAAGGTCTGATTGAGTTGGCTTGCTCCCAAAGCTGCTTGGCCTTGGACGGGTTGTACTTCAGCGCCTCGTTGCCGGGGATATGCGACTCATAGCCGTTCAACGACGGGCTGGTGAACTCAGTGGCAATGGATTTGGTGCCGAAGTAGATCTTGTCGATGATCGCTTGGCGATCGATAGCCATGGAAATGGCCTGTCGCCGGAGGAGCCCGGCTGCACCTTCAAACTGGGGCAGATAGCTGGGGACGGTCAGGGTTGCGGTATTGGCGACCGGCACGTTCAGATAGTGGCCGGGCAAGTCCTGTTTGAATGTCTTCAGCGCGTTTGACGGGAAGCCGTCAAGAAGGTCGAGGTTGCCTGCGAGAAGGTCGGTATATGCCGCCTCCGGCGTTGTGTACTCCTTGAATGTTACGCCGCCGTTCTTCGCCTTCTGTGCCCCTGAGTATCGTGGGTTGGGGATGAGGCTCACTTGAACGTTATGTTTCCATCCCCCCTTCGCAAGCTTGTACGGCCCATCGCCGATCGGTGCCTCTCCAAACGCCTTCATATCCTTGAAGGCAACCGGAGGCAGAGGGTCGAATGCTGTGTAACCGAGGCTCAGTGGGAAGTCGGATTGTGGGTTTGCGAGGTCGATCGTGAACTCCGTGTCCGAAACAACTTTGAGACCGGACAGCGTCTTTGCAGTCGGGGCCGGGTTGCCGGCCGCGTCAATGGCATTGAGTGCGTCATAGCCGGCGATTGGCGCAAAAAAGTAGTTGTTGAGTTGTGCGTTGGTGCTGAGCGCGCCATAGTTCCATGCGGCGACGAAGTCCTGCGCCTTGACGGGCGAGCCGTCACTGTAGGTCCAACCAGAATTCAGTTTGACAACGTAGTGCTGCGAGTCTTTGGTCGAAATCGACTTCGCAACCTCGTTGACCAAGTTGCCCTTCGCGTCGTAAGTCACGAGCCCGTTGAACAGAAGATCGACTACCCGCCCTCCGTAGGTCTCCTGCGTATCCGTGGGGATTAGGGGATTTTGAGGTTCACCTCCGAATGCGATAACCGACTTCGCACTCGAGTCGGTCGCTGCCGTTGTGGCGCAGCCGACGAGGGAAGCAAGTGCGAGGGAAGTGACGGCTGCAAAGACGAGGGGTCGGGGATGGCGCATGATGCTCCTAGCTGTGTTGGGTACCAGCCGAAGCTAATCGTGGACTGGACGACGAGTCGAATCCGCTATTGCTCGATAGTCGAGACCAGAAAGATCTCGCTCGCGCTTAGCTCAATCCGAACTCCGGGGCCAGAGCACGGGCCACGATGTCGGCGACAGTGTCAACGTGGAGTTCTGGGAGGGTGGCGTAACCAATAGCGATGCCGGGCTGCGGGTCCTGTTGGTAGAAGTCGCTGAGCGACCGCAACGAGACGTCGTGGGCAGCCGCTCGAGAGACGACAGCGGCGTCATCACCTCCTGGCGGCAGCGGGATGGTGACGTGAAGGCCCGCCTGAATACCTTGCACTGAGAGAAGCGGCATTCTCGCTTGGATGGCTGACAGCAGACGATTCCGTCGATGACCGTACAGTCGCGCCGCTCGAGCTAGGTGACGAGAGAGACCACCCGAGGTGAGAAAATGAGCCATCGCCAGGCCGGTAACAACGTCAATCGATGTACCTGAATCGGAAATCAAATCTGCCACAGCCCCGGTCAATTGGGGAGGCGGAATAAGCCAACTCACGCGAAGTGCGGGAGTGAGGACCTTGGAAAGCGTCCCGATGTAGGCCACATGCCGTCGAGCGCCGTCGATCGCCGCCATCGCAGGGATGGGGGCCGAGTCGTAGCGGAACTCGCCGTCATAGTCGTCCTCGATAAGCAGGCCGCCAGTCGACTCCGCCCATTCGAGCAACTCTGCTCGACGCTGGACGGACGTTCGAACCCCAAGTGGGAACTGGTGCGCAGGAGTCAAGTAGACAGCTGAATCATTCGGCGAAAGCAGGTGAGCCTGAATCCCGTCCTCGTCGACTGGTACTGGCCGAACAGCCACACCCGCAGCCGTCAGCGCAGACCTTGCCTCGTCGTATCCAGGTTCCTCGAATGCCACGCCCCTCGTCCCTAACCTTGCCGCAAGCGCAAGGGTTGTCAGGCTCGAGGTAGAACCTGGCAGCAGGAATATCTCCTCAGGTTCCGCGATAACGCCTCGCGTTCGTCGCAGGTGAGTTGCGACTGCTGCTCTCAACTCGGGGTGGGCGATTGCGAACGTGCTCACCGGGCGAGGTATCTGCGAACCGGCGATCCTCCAGCTTCTGCGCCAGTCGGATAGATCGATGATCGAGGTGTCCGGGAACCCCGGACGCAAATTCCACCTCAGCTCAGGGAATTGTGAGGATTGCGGTGCCACCACATCACGGGGTCGGGCATCTACATGGGTGGCGACTCCTGCTCGAGCCGGAGCATCCGCACCCGTGGCGACGAAGGTGTTGGATCCCCCTACGCTGTTCACGAAGCCAGCTGCCGAAAGCTCTGAGTACGCGTCGACAACCTGCCCACGTGGAACTCCGAGTTCCCGTGCCAGGGACCGAGTGGCGGGTAAAGAGTCGCCGGGCACCAGCGAGCCAGCGGCAATGGACCGAATGATGGCGTCGGCTAGCCGTTGGCGTAGCGGTTCTGGCCCGTCCCTGAGATCCAACACGAGATCGACCGGGGCAGCTACACGAGACATACAAAGACCCTATGGTCGGTTTTCGTCCGATCGCGCCGGTATTGGACTCGAATCGTGCAGCACTCGCAACCCGGTGACGCGGTGACGCGATGACGCTTGAGGGGTATTCCGCTGTGCCTGGCCATTCATAGCTCCGCTACCTGCGCGCCATCGGCAGTTGCGGTTGGGTCGCTAGGCGCTGTCATAACGATGGCGATGATCGGCGCCCGACGGGCCAGATAGATGACAGCGATATCGTTTCTGGCCCCACGATCCCCGGTTCCTGTCTTGTCGGCGATGGGCTACGCGAGGTTCACTCCCGCAGGAGTGACGCCGTCGCCCGTTGTTTTGTCGAGCATGAAATCACTCAGCACTACGAAACCCAACTTTTAGCCATCTGGGCGGCGAACCGAGTCGCATCTCGACCTGCTTTGAACTGTGCCCCGAACATCGTGGTTCGGCTAAGAAGCAAGGGAAGATCGCGCTGCGCGCCAGAACTCCGGACGGTGAGATTCACGCAAGGATAGGTGCCCCGAACAGTCTCGCACTGGCCGGGCGAGGCGTCGATGACGATCGCCCGCGAGATCGAGAGAAGTAGTCGGGGTTGCGCACCGCCGTCGTAGAAGTTCACACCCGCGGGAGCAGCGGTGATACCGACAAGGGTGTTGAGGGGCAGCCTACCTTCAATCTCTCCCTCAGCCCGCATGGAGGCGACCGCATCCAACAGACCGGCCCCAGCGAAGATGTCGCCGACGAATGCGTCCGGTAGGAGAACCCGGAGCGCGACGAGCCGCCTCGCATTTCGATGCTTTGCGACTGCGATCAGCACGAGAATCCCCAAAATCGTGACCGCGACCGTGCCAGCGGCGACCTCGAGGACGTGCACGGAGTCTGCACCGTCGGCAATGACGCGCAGGACCCGGAAGATCTCCGCGGCGAGCGCAAGCAAAAACGCGGCGCACGATAGCGCCACGGCAATACGGCGCGTACGCAGCCACTGGCC
>JBDUDZ010000211.1:0-4189 GCA_040002635.1 Rhodoglobus sp. | reverse complement strand
GGCCAAGTGCCGCCAACGAAGTCGTCCAGCAAGCGTCGGACTGTTCTGTTCGCTGGAGCTATTTTGGGGGTGGGAGTAGCGCACCCGAATCCCGCAGCAGCGGAAACCAGATTTCGTCGACAATCTCGTCGATGACCTCTGGCGAGACGGGGCGCAGCGTCATAAGCAATTCGTGGCGCATAAGCGCGCTCGGCAGCTCGAGCACCCGCGGCGTGATCTTCGAGCGGTCAAGTTGGCCGCGCGCGGCCGCCCGATCCAAGATCAGCGTCATGCTGTTGCCGGGTCGCTTGAGCAGCATGTTACGGACATCCGCGAGGCTCGTCCCGGTCTCCCGGTAGTACTCGCCGAGTTGCGCGCTCAGTACTGCCGCGAAGCCAGCGCGGGCATCATTTATCCTCCGCAGCAGCGTGACGACGTCGGTGCGAAGGTCGCCCGTGTCGGGCACCTCGACGGGCGCTAACACTTGCGCACGATCCATCGCGGCAAGCATTAGTTCGCCGCGATCCGCCCAGCGGCGGTAGAGCACGGGCCTGCTGGTTTCGGCACGGGCCGCGACCGACTCGAAGGTGAAGGCGGCGTAACCGTTCTCGGTGAGCTCCAGCCAGGCCGCGTCGAGGATCGCATTCTCGAGCTCACTGCCGCGGCGCCTCGTCTCTTTTAGATCCACTTGCGTATCTTACAACGGCGGAGTATGTTCGTGCTATTAGATACATCCACGTACCTTAAGGCAATCATGTCAACTACAGCTCCTACCGACAAGATCGACCCGGCCATCACCCGAATCCTGGTCGCGCTCATCACCGGCGGCATCGCCGTCATCTTCGATTCGACGATCGTCGCCGTCGCCCTGCACCAACTCGCGACCGCCCTGCATGCCCCCGTCACCACCATCCAATGGGTGAGCACGGGCTACCTGCTCGCGCTCGGCGTGACAATCCCGCTGGTCACCTGGCTGCAGTCGCGGCTCGGGGGCAAACGGCTCTGGATGCTCGCACTCACCGTCTTCCTGCTGGGCTCAGTTCTCTGTGCTTTCGCCTGGGACGCCTCCAGTCTCATCGGGTTCCGCGTGCTGCAGGGCATCGGTGGCGGAGCGATGCTGCCCCTCATGACGACGATGGTCATGCAAGCGGCTCGCGGCCAGAACCTCGGCCGAATCATGTCTGCGGTTGCGCTACCCACCGCGCTCGGCCCGATCCTCGGCCCGGTCATCGGCGGCCTCATCCTTGGTGTTGGCGACTGGCGTTGGCTGTTCCTCGTCAACGTTCCGATCTGCCTGGTCGGCCTTTTCCTGGCCTGGCGGATGCTTCCCGCCGACGCCCCCGGCGCCCGGGTCAAGCTCGACGTGGTCGGCCTCGTCCTCCTCGCGCCCGCGCTGGTCGCCCTGCTCTGGGGGCTCTCGAACGTCGGCGGCGATGGAGGGTTCTCCCGCGCCGACGTACTCGCTCCCGTCATTGGCGGTGCGATCCTGCTCGTGGCGTTCGTGCTGTGGGCCTTGCGCAAGCGCGCAGCCGCCCTCGTCGACCTCGCGGTGCTTCGTCACCGCGCAACGTGGTCTGCCACTGCCCTCATGTTCCTGTCCGGCGCTTCCCTCTACGGCGCGATGCTGCTCTTGCCGCTGTACTGGCAGGAGCTTCGTGGCGCCGACGCGCTAGCGGCCGGGCTGCTGCTCATCCCGCAGGGCGTTGGCTCTTTGCTCAGCCGCACGATCGCCGGTCGCCTTGTTGACCGCATCGGCGGCCGTCCGGTCGCGGTCATCGGATTCGTCATCGTCGCCCTCGGCACGCTGCCGTTCGCGTTCGCCGGGGCGGATACGCCCTATTGGCTGCTGCTGGCGGCCCTGCTCGTGCGCGGCCTGGGGCTGGGCGTCGTCATCATCCCGATCATGTCTGTCGCCTTCATCGGTCTCGAACACGGCGAGGTGCCCCACGCCAGTATCGTGACCCGCATCTCGCAGCAGATCGGGGGTTCGCTGGGGGTCGCCCTGCTCGCCGTGATCCTGGCCACTGCGGCGACGGCTGCGGGCTCGATCGCCACCGGATTCGAGGTCGCGTTCTGGTGGACAGTCGGGTTCAGCGTCGTGTCGATCTTCGTGGCGTTCGTGCTGCCGGGGCGGCCGAAGGCTGTGTCGGCGCCCATCGAACGGGATGCCGAGAAGGCTGTCGCATAGCCCAGGGCGCGCCTCCGGGTTGTACCCCCTTCCCGGCCGCCCACGCCAGTGTCAGGATGAAGGTATGGGTTCGATAGTTGTGCAGGCGTTCGTCACGCTGGATGGCGTATCGCAGGCGCCCGGCGGCGCAGAGGAGGACACCGAGGGCGGCTTCACCCACGGTGGCTGGCAATTGGCGTATGACGACCACGACCTCGACGGCGAGCGCGGCTCCATCGTCGAGGAGTGGGAATCCAAAACCGAGACCCTGCTGCTCGGCCGCAAGACCTACGACATTTGGAAGAACGCGTGGGGAGTGTGGAACGAGGACGCCCCCGGATTCATGGGCGAACTGACCCGCAGGTACAACCGCGTGCCCAAGTACGTGGCATCGCACTCGACGATTGACCTGCCCTGGAAGAACTCGCACCAGCTCGGGCCTGATCTGCCGAGGGCAGTACGGAAGCTGCGGCAGGAGCGCGACGGCGAGATCCGGGTCTGGGGCAGCACAGTGCTCATCCGCACGCTTGCGGAGCACGACCTTGTCGATGAGTACCGGCTTGCGGTGTACCCGTTGGTGCTGGGCACGGGCAAGAAGGTGTTCTCCGACGAGTTTCCGCTGACGCGGCTCGCCCTCGCGGAATCACGCACCTTGAAGTCGGGAGTGCTGGTCAACACCTACAGAAGGGCTTAGCGGGAGACCGCATCGCCGGAGGCAATACCATTGCAGGGCAATGACTGACGCCGACAACACCCCCACGCCCGACTCCCCGGAACCCACCGCCGAGGACATCTTCGAGCAGAAGGCGGTGCGCCTGGCCAAGCGCGACAAGCTGATCGCGTCTGGTCGTGAGGCCTACCCGGTCGGTGTCCCGATCGATACGACGATTCCGGCGCTACGCGAGAAGTATGGCTCCTTACAGGCCGATGACACCACGGGCGACATCGTTGGCATCGCCGGCCGCGTGGTGTTCGCGCGCAACACGGGCAAGCTCTGTTTCGCGACGCTGCAGGCCGGCGACGGGTCGCGCATCCAGGCAATGGTGAGTCTCGCGGAGGTTGGCGAGGAGTCGATCGCCGAGTGGAAGGAACTTGTCGACCTCGGCGACCACGTCTTCGTCTTCGGTGAGGTCATCTCCAGTCGAAGTGGTGAATTGAGCGTGCTGGTGAAGAGCTGGCAGATCGCGGCGAAGGCGGTGCTGCCGCTGCCGAACGTGTACTCCGAGCTCAGCGATGAGGCGCGCATGCGCAGCCGCTACCTTGACCTGATCGTGCGTGAACAAGCCCGCACGACAGTGCGCGCCCGAGCGGCAGTGAACGCGTCGCTGCGCGATACATTCACCGCGCACGAGTATCTCGAGGTCGAGACGCCGATGCTGCAGACGCTGCACGGTGGCGCTTCGGCGAGGCCGTTCGCGACCCACAGCAATGCCTTCGACACCGAGTTGTTCCTGCGGATCGCGCCAGAGCTGTTCCTCAAGAGGGCAGTCGTCGGTGGCATCGACCGGGTGTTCGAGATCAACCGCAACTTCCGCAACGAGGGCGCCGACTCGACCCACTCGCCCGAGTTCGCGATGCTCGAGGCCTACCAGGCCTACGGCGACTACAACCAGATGGCCGATTTGACCCAGGAGCTGGTGCAGAAGGCGGCGGTCGCGGTATCCGGCTCCCTCGTGGTGACCTGGGCCGATGGCACGGAGTATGACCTGGGCGGGCAGTGGGATCGTGTCTCGATGTATGGCTCGCTCGCCGCGGCATCCGGTCTCGAGATCACGCCGCAGACCGAGGTCGCCTACCTGGCCGAGCACGCTGCGAAGGTCGGCGTTGAGGTGCCGGTGGCTACTCACGGCAAGCTCGTTGAAGAGCTGTGGGAGCACTACATCAAGCCCGACCTGGTGACCCCGACCTTCGTCATGGACTTCCCGGTAGACACCTCGCCGCTGGTGCGCGACCACCGCTCGATCGCGGGTGTTGTCGAGAAGTGGGATCTCTACATCCGCGGCTTCGAGCTCGCGACCGGCTACTCCGAGCTCGTTGACCCGG
>JBDUDZ010000210.1:0-4202 GCA_040002635.1 Rhodoglobus sp. | reverse complement strand
TGATCCTGGCGCCGATGGTGCGGGGGTGACTCTATTGCGGATGGATCGCACCAACAGCCGGGTCGAGGCTCTTGCCGCCAGCCATCCGTTCGTTGCGGAGATCGATGAAATTCAGTATGTGACCCTCAATGAAGGGCCGTGCATCACCGCGGCAACGGAGGCGCGGACGGTCCGCTCCGGTTCGTTGGGTGGGGAGAAGATGTGGCCTCGGTTCGGGCCACGAGTTGGTCGTTTGGGGATCCACAGCGCGCTGTCGTTGCCGCTGTTGTTGCCTGGACAGGTCGTCGGCGCTATCAACGTCTACGCCCGAGGCAAGGACGTCTTCGATGACCATGCCGCCGAACTCGGCGAACTATTTGCCGCACCGGCCACGGTGGCCGTCCACAATGCCCAGATCCTGACGCAAGCCCTTGCTCTGACCGCCCAGCTGCAGGCCGCGCTCTCCAGCAGGCCCGTCATCGACCAGGCCATCGGGCTGTTGCGCGGCAGGAACGGCGGCACCGCGGAAGAGGCGTTCGGCCGGCTGCGGGCGATCAGCCAATCTGAACACGTCAAACTCGCCGATGTCGCCCAGCGCATCGTGGACGAGGCAGTTCGTCGCGCCCGCTCCCGTCATACCAGCTCTTAGTTACCGACACCGTGGCTGACAGTGGATCCACTCGGCCGTCGCCCATCAGCACAATCACCAGTAGGGTTCGCGGTGGGAGTTATGCCGACGTGGGCCCTGACCCGCCGTCCCCACCTTCCACCTCGCGCCGCGACTTGCCGCGCTCGGCTCGTGCTCACGAATTGGCGCCCGGGAGCGCTCAGCGGAGCAAATTCTGTGACGATCACTCCAGGCCTTGCGGCCGAACTGGATCTGCTGACCCAAGCCCTGGACCTGCCCGGAACGGATCTGGCCGAGAACTTGACCCGATTGGCCGCTGCCGCCCAGGCTGGGGTTGACTCCTATCTTGGTTTGAGTGTCGAGATCAGTGTCGACCGATCACAGTTCGACCTCTGCGTACTCGTCGAGGGCACGGAACAGAGCCACATTCGAACCTCCTTGCTCGTCCCGCTGTCGTTCGTGGCGACGGATGAGTACTCACCTGCAGCGTTCGTCGCGGTCATCCTCTATGCCGCGATCCCGGGGGCCTTCACCGATCTTGCCGCCGATCTAGCCTGGAGCACCGGTCGCCCACCAGCGGATTTCCGAGTGAACGAGCATCAAACCCTTCCCTCGAGCTACATCGACTCCGCACCGCTAGCTGCGATCTCGAGTATCAACCAGGCGCTCGGCGTTCTGATCGGTCACGGCGTCCTCCCGGAACAGGCCGAACGCGATCTGCATGCGCGGGCGGTGATAGCCGGCACCGATCTACTGAGCGCGGCCACTGCCATCCTCGCCACCCTCACCCCGCCCGAGGTGGCAGAACCTTGATCCTTTGTCGCTGGGCGCCATTTCTCGTCGGCGGGTCATTGCCGTCTACATCAGCTGTTGGCCGCCGGTGACCGTCCGACGGGTGTAGCGTCGACGGTGCTGAGAGCCTCAGCCAGTTCGGTATGAGTCCAGCCGCCCGCTGCTGAACTTGAGAGCACCAGCTCCGCGCCGCACAAGCCGGTGACATCCCGCCTACGGGGATCACCAATGATTATCGAGCAAAAATCTGCTGTGAACAGTCGTGTCGTCGTCGGCGTCGACGGATCAGAGTCAAGCAAGCACGCGCTGCGCTGGGCGCAGTTCGTCGCCCGCGCTTCGGGTAGCACCCTTGAAGCCGTCATAGCTTGGGAGTCCTTCACCGGCTACGGATGGATGGGCAACGGCTGGGCCGCCATGCCCGCAGACTGGAATCCCGCCCAGGATGCGGAGAAGGCGCTCACCGCAACTGTCGACGAGGTCTTCGCGCAGGACCGGCCGGTCGGGCTGCACCTCTCGGTGCGTGAAGGCAATGCCGCGCAGGTGCTGCTGGAGGCTAGCGAAGGCGCCCGGATGCTAATCGTCGGTAGCCGCGGACATGGCGGTTTCGTCGGCCTATTGCTGGGTTCGGTCAGTGCCGCCTGCACCGTACACGCGACCTGCCCGGTGCTCGTACTGCACGGCGACACCCCCGCGCCTAGCTAATACCCCGCCATCGCCTGGCAGTCGTGCGAGCCGATCCGAACATCCCCCGTCACCACCGAATCAAGCCTCACGGAGAACGCCATGCAGGTTCTTGTCACCATCGTCGTCATTCTCGCCGTCGTGCTGCTGATCGGTACGGCGATGGCCGTGCGGATCGTGAAGCAGTACGAGGACGGTGTCCTGTTCCGCTTCGGGAAGGTGATCGGCGAACGAGCGCCCGGTCTCCGATTGATCGTCCCGTTGGCAGATGTGCTGCATCGTGTGTCGTTGCGGATCGTCACGATGCCCATCCAATCCCAGGGAATCATCACCCGCGACAATGTCAGCGTCGACGTCTCGGCCGTCGCGTACTTCAAAGTGGTGGACGCGGTGAAGTCGGTCGTCGCGATCGAGAACGTCTACTCAGCGATTGACCAGATCGCCCAGACCACGTTGCGTAAGGTCGTCGGCCAGCACACCCTTGACGAGACGCTGTCCGAGACCGACAAGATCAACCTCGACATTCGCGCCATCCTCGATGTCACAACGGTCGAGTGGGGCGTCCAGGTGACCCTCGTCGAGCTGAAGGACATTCAACTGCCCGACAGCATGAAACGCGCGATGGCCCGCCAAGCCGAGGCAGAACGCGAGAAGCGCGCGAAAATCATCAATGCCGAAGGGGAATCCCTCGCCGCAGCCGCCCTGGGCGACGCCTCTGACATCATGATGGCCCACCCCCTCGCGCTCCAGCTCCGTAACCTGCAGAGCCTGGTCGAGATCGGCGTCGACAAGAACACCACGGTGGTCTTTCCCGCTCCGCTCATGTCCACGATCGCCGAGCTCGGTGCGTTCCTCGCTCGTGAGAGCACCGCCGCCGAGTCGTCCGCGCCGAGAACCGTACCTGCGGTGCCTGCAACGTTCGGCCCTCCGCTATCCACAAACGGGGTCACGGCACCGTGAGACCTGCACCGAGTGTGCCCGGCATCCCCGCAGCCGTTCATTGCCTGCCGAGCGTGCCGGAGGTGAAACGGACAGCACCGGCCGAGGCGGAAGGTGTTGGTTACAAAGATCGTCCAGGGCGTTCAGAATCGCTTGCTGACATCATCGAATGGCTCTTCGTCGTCTTCGAGAGTCGCCTCGGCCTCACCGCGGTAGTGGCATGCGTACACGACTGCTGTCGCGAACTGGACATCGACAAGAACGCAACGTCCCTCAGCATCGTCGAGCAGCGTGCCTTCCGTCGCCTTACTGAGCTCGCTGTTATCGCTCAACCACAGCCAACAGCACCCCGGGCTGTCATCGCTGCCAGGCCGATCTCTCGAAACGGGCCGAGAGAGCCCGCACGGCCGAATAACTAACCGCTGCTCGCCGGCGGGCCATGAGCACACCACGAGGACCTTGTCATGAATCAGCAGCCCCCGGTGGGGATTCCCATCGTGATCCCGGTGGATCAGCAGCCGCCTGTCAGTGCTCTCCGCAGAATGACGCGCGCCTGGGCCCGCACGAGGCCGGCTCAAGCCACTCTCGGTGACCTACCCGATCCCGCCAGTCCCCTGGAACTAGTGCTGCTCGATGCGATCGAGACAGCCCACCGGGCCTGCTGGCAGTGTTCGTCCGGTATAGGTCACCTCATGGTCAGTCCGCCTACCCAGACGGGCAGCGGCACGTAGGGGCGAGCTGGCCGAGTTCCCGGCCGGCTCATTCGATGGGTCGGCCACGGGCGACAAGCGCTGCGAAGAACAGTGCGCGCTCGACAGCGGTTCGCTCACGCACACGCAGATGGTCAGCCCGCACGCAGCGATTCACCTGACTGAGCGCTTCAGCCCGGTTGCCGGCTGGCAACGTGTCGTTGCCGAATTCGACCTCCACCAGGGTCCTGTTCCAGATCGCGATCATGTGATCGGGCAGATGCAGGAACGACACGTTCGCGCGGCGTTGGACGAAGTCGAGCGGGCAGTGCCCGCGGCACTCGTGGCCGAGCCACATCAGTGCTGTTCCGAGGGTGAAGGTAGGCGAACGCTGGACATATTCGCTCATGGGCAATGCAGACTGAACAAGCACGGGTGACCCCACAATGGACCGTTCACCGCTGCCACCACGCCGGCCGCCGGCCACGCACCGG
>JBDUDZ010000209.1:0-4211 GCA_040002635.1 Rhodoglobus sp. | reverse complement strand
ATCGGCCGGATCTCGTGATCTGGGGCTACGTCACCAACGACGCCAACGAGGGAATCGTCCCGCAGTTCAACTACGAGAAGCTCGAGAAGGACGCCGTCGTCGCGTTCCACAAGCGGCGTTCGGAACACGGGCTCTTGCAGCGCCTCGACTTCCAGCTCCAGCAACTGCGGCGCGAGAAGCTGCTCGCGAAACGGGCTGGCCCGAAGCACGGCTACGAGTACAACGAATGGGAACTGCGACTGGTCGAGGACGCTGCGAACCGCGCGGCCTACGCGAAGACGCTCGCGGAACTCGCAACGACGATGCGCGCTGCCGGCACGCCCTACTTCTTCCTCAGCCTTCCGAACTCACCCAGGGAAGAGGTCTTCCGCCCGCGCTACGCGCCGAACTGCATCCTGTTGCGGATGCCGTGCTGGGCCGCGCCAAATGAAGAGCCTCTATGACCGGGTCGCGGAGGAGACGGCGAGCATCGTCATCCGCCGGTATTCGACCTCGTTCGGTCTCGCGTCGCGGTTGCTTGGCGCAGGAGTGCGGCAGCACGTCGAGAACATCTACGCTCTCGTGCGGGTGGCCGACGAGATTGTCGACGGCGGCGCGCAGATCGACACTCTCGCAGCAGGTCGCGCTCTCAACGAACTCGAAACCGAGACGGAACGAGCAATCGAAGTGGGTTTCAGCTCGAATCTCGTGGTTCACGCATTCGCGCTCACCGCTCGCGAGACGGAGTTCGGCGCCGAATTGACAGCGCCGTTCTTTGAATCGATGCGTGCCGATCTCACCCAAACCGAATACGACCAGGCGGGATTCGAGCGCTATGTGTATGGGTCGGCAGAGGTCGTCGGGCTGATGTGCCTCCGCGCCTTCCTGCTCGGCGAACAGGATGCCGACACTGCCCGCTTCGAAACCGGCGCACGCGCGTTGGGCGCGGCCTTCCAGAAAGTCAATTTCCTGCGTGACCTCGCCGCCGACTTCACCGCACTGGGGCGCAGCTATTTCCCGGGGGTGAACGTCGAGACTTTCACCGAAGCCGAAAAGACTCGCCTCCTCGACGATATCGATGCCGATCTTGCTGTCTCCGCTGCAGTCATTCCTGATCTTCCGCGCAGCAGCCGTCGTGCTGTTGCTCTCGCGCAATCGCTCTTCGCCGAACTCTCTGCGCGACTGCGCGCAACGCCCGCGGCAGAGCTTGTACGCTCGAGAGTGCGGGTTCCAAATCCTGTGAAGGCACGGCTCGCGGTCTCCGCGGCGCTGGGGGCAAAGCCACTGGGGGGAAAGTCATGAGCCGCGTCGTCATCATCGGCGCCGGGATCGCCGGGCTGGCCAGCGCCGCCCTCCTCTCGCGCGAAGGCCACCAGGTCACGGTGCTCGAGGCGCGCCCCGCTGTCGGTGGCCGTGCGGGGTCATGGCAGCACGACGGTTTCCGCTTCGACACCGGCCCGTCGTGGTACCTGATGCCCGAGGTGTTTGACCACTTCTACCGCCTGCTCGGCACGTCGGCGGAGGAACAGTTGCACCTGATCACCCTCGATCCCGGATACCGGGTGTTCTTTGAGGGCAATCCCGAGCCACTCGACGTCTCGGCCAACGTCGACGACAACATCGAGCTGTTCGAACGGATCGAGCCCGGCTCTGGTGCACGGCTCGAGAAATACCTCGCTTCCGCGCGCGAAACTTACGAACTGGCAAAGAAGTATTTCCTGTACACGACCTTCGCCGACATCCGGAAGATTGCGACAAAAGAGGTGCGTGCGCGAGCCGGGCGCTTCATGCGGCTGCTCGTCGAGCCACTGTCGACGCTTGTGCGGCATACGGTAAAAGACGGCCGACTGCGGCAGATTCTTGGTTATCCGGCGGTGTTCCTCGGCTCGTCGCCCTACCTGACACCGAGCATGTATCACCTGATGAGCCATCTCGATCTCGAAGACGGGGTGCTCTACCCGATGGGCGGCTTCACCCGCGTGATCGAGAGCATCGCCGATCTTGCGACTGCCGAGGGCGCGACGATCGTCACCAGCGCTGATGTCACTCGGATCGTCGTGGCCGACGGCCGGGCAACCGGCGTGACTTACCGTGACCGCAAGCACGTGACACGCACCATCGAGGCCGACATCGTCGTGTCTGCGGCCGACCTTCATTTCACTGAGACCGAGCTGCTCGAGGCAGACCAGCGCACCTATCCGCAGGAATATTGGGATGCGCGGGTTCCCGGCCCGAGCGCGCTGCTGCTCTACCTGGGGGTGAAGGGAGAGCTGCCCGAACTCGAGCACCACACGCTCCTGTTCACCAAAAACTGGCAGAAGGGTTTCGAGCAGATTTTCGGCAAGAACCCGACAGTGCCCGAGCCGGCGTCGCTTTACGTTTGCAAGCCGTCCGGTGTCGATCCGGATGTCGCACCCGACGGTTTCGAGAACCTTTTCGTTCTCGTGCCGATTCCCGCCGATCCCACGATCGGGCGTGGCGATGTGGACGGTGACGGCGACACGAGGATCGAGGTGCTGGCCGACAAGGTGATTGCGCAGATTGCCGACTGGGCGGGCATCCCTGACCTTGCCGAGCGCGTCGTGGTGCGTCGCACTGTCGGCCCCGCGAACTTTGCCGACGAGCTCAACTCGTGGCGTGGCAGTGCCCTGGGCCCAGCGCACACCCTCAAGCAGAGTGCGTTTTTCAGGGCGGGTAACAAGTCGCGCCGGGTCGAGGGGTTGTACTACGTGGGAGGCTCGACGATCCCCGGCATCGGTCTGCCGATGTGCCTGATCAGCGCGGAGGTGCTGGTGAAGCGACTGCGCGGCGACACGTCGACCGGGCCACTGACCGAACCGCTTGTTGCCATTGAGCCGCCGCCGCCATCCGCCGCCGCTGAACGTGTCCGGCAGCTCGGTGTTGCCAGCGCTCGCGGGGCTGGCGCAGTTGCGGCAGGTGCGAAGAGCCTTGCGGCCGGGGTGCAGAAGGCTACGGTGAAGGCGCTCGCCGACCGACGGGCGATGAGCGAGGACGACGAAGAGTGAGCTTCGCCTATCTCGGCACGTTGCTGATCGCGCTCGCCGGGATGATCGTGCTCGACCGCCGCTTCCGACTCTTCTTCTGGCGGGATGCCCGCCGCGCCACAATCGTGCTCGTCGTCGGGCTTGTCTTCTTCCTGGCCTGGGATCTCGCCGGGGTGGGCCAGGGAATCTTCTTCCGCGGCGAAACGGATTTCATGACCGGGTTGCAGGTGGCGCCCGAGGTGCCACTAGAGGAGGTCTTCTTCCTGACGTTGCTCTGTTATCTCACGATGAATGCAGTTTGCGCGGGGGAGCTGGTGGCGAAGGCTGTTTCTGGCCGTCGTCGCGACCCCAGCTCCGACGGTCGTCGCAGTGACAGTCGGGACGTCTAGCCATGACCTACTGGGAACTCAACGTGATCTTCCTCGCGGTAGTTGCCGTGGTCGCACTTGTGGGCCTCGTGGTGCGCCGCACCCCGCGTTGGTCGGCCGTCGCCCTTGCTGCCGCGGTTCTGCTGGTCGCGACGGCAATATTCGATAACGTGATGATTTCGGTCGGGCTTGTGGCCTACGACTCCACGAAGATCCAGGGCGTCTTCGTCGGGGCGGCGCCGATCGAAGACTTTGCTTATGCGATCGCGGCAGTAGTGGGCCTGCCGGCCCTCTGGAGCCTGTTGGAGCGAAAGCATGCTTAGCGCGAGCATGCTTAGGGCCCTGTTTGTCTCCTCCCGCCCGGTGAGCTGGGTCAACACGGCGTTCCCATTCGCTGCCGCCTACCTGCTCACTACCCGGCACGTCGATGCGACATTCATCGTCGGCACCATCTTCTTCCTCGTTCCTTACAACCTCGCGATGTATGGCATCAACGATGTCTTCGACTATGAATCCGACCTGCGTAACCCGCGCAAAGGCGGTATCGAAGGCGGCGTGCTTGACAAGAGGATGCACCGACCGACGATCATCGCCACCCTTGTCACCACGATCCCGTTCCTCGTGTTCCTGGTTGTCGTCGGCAACGCGCTCTCCTGGCTCGTGTTGGCGGTGAGCATGTTCGCCGTCGTCGCCTATTCGGCCAAGGGCCTTCGCTTCAAGGAGCGGCCGTTCCTCGACTCGGCCACCTCAGCCACGCACTTCGTCTCGCCCGCGGTTTATGGGCTCGTGCTGGCGGGCGCGGCGTTCACGCCACAGCTCTGGCTGCTGCTCGGCGCGTTCTTCCTGTGGGGTGCGGCAT
>JBDUDZ010000208.1:0-4228 GCA_040002635.1 Rhodoglobus sp. | reverse complement strand
TCACATGGCTGACAAGTCACTAAACCGTACCGAGCTCGTCGCGGCAGTTGCCGCCGAGTCTGGCCAGAGCCAGGCTGCCGTCAATGGCGTCGTTGACGCTCTCTTCGCTGTGCTGGCAACTTCGGTCGCCGAGGGCACGAAGGTGTCCATCCCGGGTTGGCTCGCAGTCGAGCGCACCCACCGCGCAGCGCGCGCCGGCCGCAACCCGCAGACTGGTGAAGCTATCCAGATCAAGGCAAGCTTCGGCGTGAAGGTCAGCGCCGGCAGCAAGCTGAAGGCTGCAGCAAAGGGATAACTTCTCTATCTATTTCTAGAGACGTTTTCTAGAGACGTATTTTGTTCGACGAAGGCGGTGACCCACGGGTCGCCGCCTTCGTCGTTCCCGCCCTGCCCCGCACGTGCCGGTTCACAGGTATCGGCGAATAGGCTCATGGGGTGCCACGCTCAGTCCGCATAGCAGGGCCTGCCGCCCTTGTTGCGGTCGCGCTCGCCGCGCTCGTCGCTGCCCTCGCCTACGGTGGCGGCGCGGATGCCCCAGCAGTCATCAGCCCCGGACCGATCGTGCTCTACGGTCTGCCCATCGCCAAGCTGCTCGTGAACCTCGGCGGCGCGGGAGCCCTCGGTGCCCTGGTTCTCACCTGCTTTGCGCTCGAGTCTTCGAAACCGGAGTTCGGGCGGGCGCTGGATGTCGCTGCCGCGGCGGCCGCACTGTGGACAGTCGCCTCAGCGTTCACCGGCTTCTTCACCTTCCTTTCGGTCTACAACCAACCGCTGAAGCTCGACAGCTCATTCGGTGATGTTCTGGGCAACTTCCTCACCTCGGTGGAGCTCGGGCAGGTGTGGCTCGCGACTACCCTCATCGCGGCGGTAGTGACCGTGTTGTGTTTCGCCGTGCGAAATCTCACGGCTATCGCTTTTGTAACAGTGCTCACGATCGCCGGACTGTTGCCGATGGCGCTCGAGGGCCACCGTGGTGGGACGGCAAGCCACGATTCGGCCACCTCGGCGTTGTACCTGCATGTGGTCTTCGCGGCGATATGGCTGGGTGGCCTGCTGACGATCGTGGTGGTGCGGCCGTTGATGGACAACAAGAGATTTTCGGCCGTCATCAAACGCTATTCGACCTTGGCGCTGATCTGCTTCATCGTCGTCGCGGCATCCGGCTATCTCAGCGCAGAGATTCGTCTCGACACCCTCTCGAACCTGCTCACGCCGTACGGTGTCCTGGTCTTGGTCAAGGTCACAGCCCTGCTCGTTCTCGGCTTGTTCGGGGCCGCGCAACGCCAGTACTTTATCCGGCGCATGGATGCCTCGCCCTCCGGGGCTCGCGGTTCTTACTGGTGGATCATCGTGGCCGAGCTCGGCTTCATGGGGATCGCCTCTGGCGTTGCGGCCGCTCTGGCCAAGACCGCAACACCGATCCCGCAGATCTCCGCAGCAGATACGGCCAACCCCTCTCCCGCGCAGTTGCTCACCGGCGCCCCGTTACCGCCCGTCGCGACATTTGAGCGTTACTTCACGCTGTGGAATTTCGATCTGGTTTGGATCCTGGCGTGTGCTTTTGGGATCGTGTTCTACCTGGCGGCGGTGTGGCGCCTTCGCAAACGCGGTGATTCGTGGCCGGTGCACCGCACAGTGCTGTGGATCAGCGGGCTGATCGTGCTGTTCTACATCACGAACGGGGGCGTGAATGTGTACGAGCACTATCTGTTCTCGGCGCACATGCTGGCCCACATGATGCTCGGGATGCTCGTACCGGTGTTGCTCGTGCCCGCCGCGCCTGTCACCCTGGCGCTTCGCAGTATCCAGACGCGACGCGACGGCAGTCGTGGGCCGCGGGAGTGGATCCTGCTTCTCGTCCACTCACGACCCTTCGCTTTCTTCGCCAATCCCCTCATCGCTGCGGGGCTTTTCGTCGGATCGCTCTGGCTGTTCTACTACAGCCCGCTCTTCAGCTTTGCCACGACAAACCATCTCGGGCACCAATGGATGATCGTGCATTTCCTGCTCGTCGGCTACCTGTTCGTCTCGTCCA
Organism: Rhodoglobus sp.; assembly: GCA_040002635.1. Classification (GTDB taxonomy): domain Bacteria; phylum Actinomycetota; class Actinomycetes; order Actinomycetales; family Microbacteriaceae; genus Rhodoglobus. Next base: position 2,193 of record JBDUDZ010000208.1, on the reverse strand, counting down.
TGATCGGCATTGACCCGGCGCCATCCCGGTCGCCCTACCCGATCCGACTCATCGTGCTGTTGGCCACCATGGCGTTCCACGCATTCTTCGGCCTGGCGATCCTGAGCAGCACCGGCCTGATGCTGTCAGATTGGTACGGGGCAATGGGTTGGGGTACAGACGCGATTCAAGACCAGCAGGCCGCCGGCGGCATCGCCTGGGGCGTCGGCGAGTTGCCGACACTGGCGCTCGCGATAATGGTGGTTTTCATGTGGGCGCGCAGCGACGAACGCGAGTCAAAACGATACGACCGTAAGGCCGACCGTGACGGGGATGCCGAACTCGAGGCCTACAACCAGATGCTCAGGCAGCGATCCCGACAGCCCTGACGGGCCGAGACTGCGCGTTATTGCTCGGCGATGGACAGCCCACCGTCGGGGAGGAACGTGATCACGTACGACACCGAGAACGGCACGTCTTCGTCGAAGGTTGAGATCGAGCCGTCGAACAGGCTCTTCACCTCGACCACAAGGTGGGCCACGGCGTCAGTGGCGGGCATTACCCATTGCCCGCTCGTGGCACCCGGCTCGATCACCACTCTGGGGTAACTGGTCATGGTCCAGGCTGGCGTCGAGACTATCCGGTTGCCCATTGCCTCGCCGAAAGGGCATCCCGTTGGCAGCAGCACAGTCTGGGTAGCACAAGCGTCGAGGTAGGTGTTTACCTCCTTCTGCACCTCCTTGCCGAATGCGGCATTTGCTTCAACGTCGATGCTGCCGCGCACGGCGACACCGGGTTGGGTTACCGTCACGGGCGTACTGGTGGCCTGCAGCCAGGCGGAGCGATGAGAGAGTTCGTATGTGCCGGGGGCGAATACGAGATAGGGGCTCGCCCGGTCTGGAGTCGGTGTGGCGAGGGCGACACCGTTGGCGCTAAACCCGGGGTCGTGTCGCACAGTCAACTGGATGACACCCAGCGGATTTTTCTCGAAAGCCCAAGTCGAGAACAGCCCCAATAGTTCACCGGTGTGGGTCACCCGGAAGCTCGAGGTGCCCGGCACGCCGCCCGCCGAGAACGAATACACCACCGTGTGCACACCCTGCTCGTCTGCGGTGTCGCTCACCAGGGCGATCTCATCGAGGTCGCCCATGGCGCCCGGCACTAACAGGGCGTCGGAGGCATCGCCAACCACGGTCGTGCCGGCGAGATCCAACGCGCCCTCGGCATCGTGCCTGGCGAGCGAGTCAAGATAGCCCCGCACAAAACCGCTCGCGCTGTATAGCGAGGCGTTGAGAATCAGTACTGTGCCGCCGAATGCGGCGAGGATGACGACAAGCACGACTGACCAGGTAATGATCTCGCGGCGCACACCGTCTCCTTTCGAACAACTAGCCACATCCTAAGCGGGCCGCCTCCGAGGCAGTAAAGCCGCCGGTACAGTGAACGGGTGTCTGACTTCGCCCTGTCTCCCGAGCAGCAGGCAGTGTTTGATGCGATCGAAACAACGAACGAGAACCTGTTCATCACCGGTCGAGCCGGCACCGGCAAGTCGACCCTGCTGAACTATCTCTCTGAGAACACGTCAAAGCAGATAGTGATCTGCGCCCCGACGGGGGTCGCCGCCTTGAATGTCGGCGGGCAGACCATCCACTCCTTGTTTCGCCTGCCAATCGGGGTGATCGCTGAGAACGACATTGAGCAGTCCGCCGAGTTGCGAAAGCTGCTCGGCACAATAGACACCCTTGTCATCGACGAGGTCTCTATGGTCAATTCCGACCTGCTGGATGCCGTCGACCGATCCCTGCGCCAGGCTCGCGGGAGGCGCCACGAGGCCTTCGGGGGCGTGCAGGTCGTGCTCTTTGGTGACCCGTACCAGCTCGCGCCCGTTCCCGGGGAGGGCGACGAGCGTGCCTACTTCGAAGACCATTACCGATCGATGTGGTTCTTCGACGCGAAGGTCTGGAACTCCACAGACCTGACGATTTACGAGCTCACCACGATCCATCGCCAGCACGAAGATGAGTTCAAGTACATGCTCAACGCCGTGCGGCATGGCCGGGTGACTGCCGAAATCGCCGCTCGGCTCAACTCGGTCGGGGCCAGGCCCGCCCCAACGGATGGCGTGATCACCCTGGCCACCACGAACGGCACAGTCACCCGCATCAACGCCACCGAGCTCGCGCGACTGCCCGGCCGGGTGCTCACGGCGCGCGC
>JBDUDZ010000207.1:0-4261 GCA_040002635.1 Rhodoglobus sp. | reverse complement strand
TTCGGCACCGGCATCGGTGGGCACGATAACCTCCTGGGCCGCGGCGATCGGGCCATCGGATGTCTGAACGACAAGGTCGATTGCCGGGTCGGCCGAGCGCTTGATCACGGCCAGCGCGATCGGGCCCAGTTCATGGTGCAGCCCGGCAGAGGTCACCGCTCCGACGACGTTGTCGCCGGCAAGCACCTCGTCACCGGCGGCAGGAACCGTGCCGTCGAGGTGCAACATGACCAGTCGACGCGGCGGATGCCCGAGGTTGTGCACTTTCGCGACTGTCTCCTGCCCCCGATAGCAGCCCTTGTTCAGGTGCACTGCCGTGCGCAGCCAGTCGAGTTCGTGCGGGATGCTGCGGTCATCGGCCTCTGTCGCCAGCCGCGGCCGCCATGCGGCGATGCGCAACGCCTCGAGCGCGAGCGTGCCAGCCGCCGGGTGCGACGACAGGTCCGCACCGGGTGCGACGAGCACCTCACGGTAGCTCCATGGGGCATTGGGTCGGGATGCCGCGTACTGGTGCCCGCCCGCAACGACACCGTTCCACGGATCCACCCACACCACTGCCGCTGGCAGCTCGCGGTCGCCCAGCGTGCCGATGGTGACGAAATCGGAGCTCCGGTCAGCCACCTCCACCCGCAGCATGAACCTCATCCGGTCAAGCCACGCGGCCAGCGGCTGCGCCTCGCCAGCATCCACAAGCAGCCAGGTCGTCTCGCCGTCGTCAACGACCCGCATTGCGTGCTCAAGCCGGCCGGTGGGGTCGAGCAGCAGCGTCTCGGCGGATTCACCTGGGGCGAGGTGCTTGAGCGACTGCGACGTCAACGAGTCGAGCCAGCTGAGGCGATCCGGGCCGGTGATTGTGATGACCCCGCGGTCTGACAGGTCGACTATCGCCAGACCCTCGCTCAGCGCTTTCTGCTCGCCGAGCGGGTTGCCGTAGTGCTGGGGCGGCGAGCCCACGGCGCCGGGGCGGGATTCGAACTGGTTCGAGGCGTTGTCATTCGACACGGGCGAGCCTTCCTGAGGCGTGGGTCTTGAGCTCCTGGCCGAGCGCGGCGATGTCCCACGCCCAGAGGAGGTGGCTCTCGACGAGGCCGTAGAGACGGGTCGCTGCGACGTACTCTTTCGCGGTTGCGGTGCGCAGCACGGCATCCGTTGCAAGATCGATGCGCGGGCCCTTCGCCTGGCCGATGTAGAGCTCGCTGACTCCAGAGGGATGCACGAGCGACACCTCGATGTCGAAGCCGCCATCAGCGTTGCGCAAGGCCTCGACCGACTCGGTGGTGGGATACGGACGCGGGCCGACGCCGGCGAGCAGCCCTGGCCCAGGATCGCCAGGTTCGGCGGCGCGGCTCAGCCGCCAATAGCCGGTCTCGGTGACGTGCGGGGTGTTGTTCTCGTCCAAAAGCCAGGTGTACGACGTGTAGTTGAGGTGGGGCAGGCCGTCGTGAGTAAAGCTGATGCGCTGGCCAAATTCGAGCGTGCGAGTCTCGTCGCCGACGCCGTAGTTGACGACACCGGTGCCCTCCCACAGCCCGATCAGCCACGACAGCGGAACGAGTTCGGTTGGCACATCGCCGCCAAGCTCGATCACCATGCGGCGCTCACAGTAGCGGCGCGCCTAGCGCTGGCCGCGGAAGAGGTTGTAGAGAACTGTGACGGCGGTGAAGCCGATGCACAGCGTCGCCAGAATCAGGAGTCCGACGAAGAACAACTCAAGGGCGAGGAGCATGAGTCAATCCTACCTACCCGATAAGTGCGAGCACCCCGGTAGCGGCGGCCAGAATTACCACGGAGACACCAATGCTGGCCATCGCCCGCGCGACGAAGCCTTCGGTTCGCTGCAGCGCGAGCTGGATGCCGAAGGTGACGATCACCGCAATGGCGAGCGCGATCGCAATCCAGCTGAGCTGCTGCGCCTGCGGCACGACGATGCCGATGACTATGGCACTCGCGATGGAGAGTAGCCATACCGGCAGCACACTGAAAAATTGCCACGTCATGCCGCAATGTTATAGCCGCAGTCCCAGGCTTCCGCGGCGATCCCATCGCCGCAGCCCGCTGCAGTAGCTGCGATCCTCCGGGCTCCAGAGCGCTTGTAGACTACGAGCACGCAATTTGGAGGTCCCGTGGCGCAGCTGTTGATCCTGACCTCTGCCGTCGATACCGAAGTCTTCCCGGCGCTGGGGCTCCTGAGTCATACCACGAGGCAAATTCCGGCCTCGCCTGCCTCCCTCATTTCGGCGCCATCCTGCGATCTGATCTTCGTCGACGCCCGGCAAGACCTTGCCAGCGCCAAATCGCTGTGCAAGATTCTCAACACGACGGGTGTGACTGTTCCGCTCATCCTGATCCTCACCGAGGGCGGCCTGACGGCGGTGTCGGCCGACTGGGGCGTAGACGATGTGATCCTGGTCACTGCCGGTCCGGCTGAAGCGGATGCCCGCATCCGACTCGCCCTCGGCCGCCAGGCCCTCAACTCGTCGAGCTCGAAGATCCAGGCATCCGGTGTCGTCATCGACGAGGCGTCGTATTCGGCGAAGGTGCACGGCCGACCGCTCGACCTCACCTTCAAAGAGTTCGAGTTGCTGCGCTTCCTCGCCACCCATCCGAGCCGGGTGTTCACCCGCGAGCAGCTGCTCAGCGAAGTCTGGGGCTACGACTATTTCGGTGGCACGCGCACCGTCGACGTGCATGTGCGACGCTTGCGCGCCAAGCTGGGCGATCTCGAGTCGCTTATCGGCACCGTGCGCAACGTCGGCTACCGCTTCAACGTGTACGACGACGACAACGAGCGGCCTGCCATGGCCGCCGCCCAGTAGCCATGACCTCCTCCCCCGAACTCGACGACCTGATAGCGCGGGCCACCGCCACTGACGGTGTACCCCCCTTCTCCGACGGCGCGCTCCGCGCTTTCGCCAATGGTGAGCGCGAACTCGTCTGGGAACTCGACTCGGCCGGCGCGAAGGTCGGCGCTGCCCTCGATTCCCGCACGGCTGCCGAATTCGTCGTCGCCCCGGATGCCCGCCGCCTCGGCCACGGAGCCCGCATGCTCGACATGCTCACGCATCCATCACGCGGCGGCACCGGAGAGACGAAGCTGTTTTGGGCGCCCGGTGATCACCCCGCCGCCCGTGCGCTTGCCGTGCACCACAAGCTGGAGGCCGTGCGTGCCAGCGACTCGGATGTCGACCTGCAGTACCACTACACGCACTGACTGTCACCTTTCGCCGCGTTAATCTGCAGTTCATGAGCTAGTGGCAGTATTGGCTGATGGACAGCCCGAACAGCATCGCCGACGCGAGCTCGGTCACCGACTCGCTTGACGAGTACGACGTAGACGAGTCGTCCAGCGTCGACGATGGCACCCTGCCGCCCGGGCGCTACCTTGACCGCGAGCTGAGTTGGTTGGCGTTCAACCAGCGGGTGGTCGAGCTGGCCGAAGACGAATCGATGCCGCTCATCGAGCGCGCCAACTTTCTTGCCATCTTCGCGAGCAACCTCGACGAGTTCTTCATGGTGCGGGTTGCCGGGCTCAAGCGGCGCATCCTCACCGGGCTTGCCGTGCCGACTAACGTGGGCACGGCGCCGCTTGATGTGCTTGGCGCAGTCAGGGCCAAGGCCCACGAACTGCAAGAACGGCACGCACTCGTGTTCCGCGACAGCGTCAAGCCCGCGCTGGATGCCGCGGGCATCCACATCGAAACCTGGGCCGACCTCGACCAGGCCGACCGGGTGGCGCTCGACGAGATCTTCTCGACCCAGATTTTCCCGGTGCTGATGCCGTTGGCGGTAGACCCTGCCCACCCCTTCCCCTATATCTCTGGTCTCTCGCTCAACCTGTCGATCAGGGTGCGAAACCCGAAGACCGAGAAAGAGGAGTTCGCTCGCCTCAAAGTGCCGCCAATGCTTCCGCGGTTCGTTGCGCTGCCGGATGACGACCGCGGCCTCACCCGCTACATTCCGCTCGAAGACCTGATCTCCAATCATCTTGGCGACCTCTTCCCCGGCATGGAGATCCTCAAGCATCACGAGTTCCGCGTGACCCGCAACGAAGATGTCGAGGTCGACGAAGACGAGTCAGAGAATCTCATCCAGGCGCTCGAGAAGCAGATCCTCAATCGCCGATTCGGGCCGCCCATCCGCCTCGAAATCACCGATGACATGGATGAAACTACCCTCGGCCTGCTGATGAGCGAGCTCGACATCACTGAGCAGGAGGTCTACCGACTCCCGGCCCCGCTCGACCTCGGCGGACTGTTCCAGC
>JBDUDZ010000206.1:0-4289 GCA_040002635.1 Rhodoglobus sp. | reverse complement strand
GCGCCGTGCGAGGCGCCGTGCATCGTGCCGTGCAGCGCGCCGTGCGAGGCGCCGTGCATCGTGCCGTGCACCGTGCACCGTGCATCGTGCCGTGCATCGCGCCGCATCGTGGCGCACGGGCGGGGTTCGGCACCCTCGCTGCAAACGTTCCCACGTAACAGGACAATGTCCTGTTACGTGGGAACGTTTTGGGAAGGCCGACTACTACGTGGGAAAGTGTTGGGAAGGCCGACGATTCCTGCTGCCAGATTGGTTCTGCGATGCCGCCGGCACGCCTGAACAGTGGAGGCGCGCTAGGGGCGGCGCGGTACAACGGCGCGGCACAACGGCGCCACACGGTGGCGCGTTAAGGCCGGCCGTACGTCTCAAGTAGTCGCAGCCACACCTCGTTCATCGTGGGGTAGGCAGGCACTGCATGCCAGAGCCTGTCAATCGGCACCTCGCCGACGATGGCGATAGTGGCGGCCTGGATGAGTTCGCTCACGTCTTGACCGACGAACGTCATGCCGATGATCACCTTGCGCTTCTCGTCGACGACCATGCGCGCGGTGCCTTCGTAGCCATCGGCCTGCAGCGACGCGCCAGCCACCCAACCGATGTTGTAGTCCACAACCCGGATGTCGTACCCAGCCTTGCGCGCCGCCTCCGAGGTAAGTCCGGCGGATGCCACTTCGGGCTCAGAGAACGTCACCTGTGGCACGGCGGCGTGGTCAGCCGTTGCGACGTGATAACCCCAGGGGGCGTCATCCAGGGGCTTGCCCAGGGCACGCGCGACGATCACGTCACCGGCCGCCCTGGCCTGGTACTTGCCTTGGTGGGTCAGCAGTGCACGATGGTTAATATCGCCCACCGCGTAGAGCCAGTCACTGTGGGCATTCGTGTCGGCTTTCACGAGCATCGTGTCATCAACGTCGAGCCAGCTGCCGGGCTTTAGCCCGACAGTCTCGAGACCGATGTTGCTGGAACGCGGCACACGGCCGGTAGCCACGAGCACCTCGTCGGCGACAACCGTCTCGTCACCCACGTGGACGGTCACTTCTGCGCCGTCGTGCGAAACGCTGGTGGGTGAAGCCTTGCGGATGTCTACACCGAGCCCGCGCAGCCCCTCGGCAACCGCATCCCCGGCTATGTCTTCCTGGCCCTGCAGCAAGCCGCTGCGCGCGAAGATCGTGACCTCAGTGCCGAAGCTTGCGTAGGCGGTAGCCATCTCAACAGCCACCACGCCGCCGCCGATTATCGCCAGGCGTTTCGGTGCTGCCTGGGCGCTCGTCGCATCGCGCGGCGTCCAGGGTTTCGAGTCGAGAAGCCCCGGAATTTCGGGCATGAGCGGGTCGGATCCGGTGCTCAGCACCACCGCGTGGGTCGCGGTAAGCACGCGGGTCGAGCCGTTCTGCGCGGTAACGGTGACTTCCCTGACGCCGGTCAGGCGGCCGTGACCGCGCGCAAGGGCGATGCCCGCCTTCTCGACCCATTCAACCTGGCTCTCGTCATCCCAGTTGTGGGTGAAGCCATTGCGGCGTTTGAATACGGCCGCAACATCGAGGCCGCCAGTCACCGCCTCCTTTGCGCCTTCGACCCGCTGCGCGGCACGGAGTGCCAGCCCCGAACGGATGAGCGCCTTCGAGGGCATGCACGCCCAGTACGAGCACTCGCCGCCCACCAGCTCGCTCTCGATGAGCACAGCGGTCAGGCCGCCTTGGACGGCGCGGTCGGCCACGTTCTCGGCCACCGCTCCGGCCCCGATGATGATGACGTCATAGGTGGTGGGCATTGGATGTCCTACTCTCCGATGAAGGTTGCGGGCTGGCGGGTGAGGAAAGCGTGCATGCCGATGCGGGCATCTTCGGTCTGCGTGAGCAGCACGAGCTCGGGCTGGAGCGCTGCCTCGGCCGCGGCATCCCCCTCGCGAACAGCGAGTCTCGCGCTGGCCAGTGCGGCCTGCACGGCGAGCGGCGCCTGGCCGGCCACGCGCTGGGCGAGCTCGAGACCGCGAGCGTATTGCTGGCCGTGCGGCACGACCTCCTGCACGAGACCGATGCGCAGCGCCTCGGCGGCATCGAACGTGTCGCCGGTCAAGATCCAGCGCATCGCGTTGCCCCAGCCGACGGCGCGCGGGAAGCGGATCGTGGCACCGCCGAACGGCAGGATGCCCCGGGCCACTTCGATCTGCGCGAAGGTCGCCGAGTCGGCCGCGACGACGATGTCGCTCGCGAGCATCAACTCGATTCCCAAGGTCAGGCAGGTGCCCTGGACGGCGATGACGACAGGTTTCGTGATCTGCTGACCTTCGACCTGCCAGGGGTTGATGCCGCCATCCGGCACCATGTCCAGGCCGTCGGCTCCGATGCGCGGCCCCACGTCGGCCAGGTCGAGGCCGCCGGTGAAGTGCTCACCGTGGGCGAAGACGAACCCCACCCGCAACTCGGGGTCACGCTCAAGCTCGCCGTAAGCGAGGGCAAGTTCCTGTAACAGCCGCAGGTCGGCGGCGTTGCGCTTCTCCACGCGGTCAAATCCGATGAGCAACACATGGCCGTCACGCTCAACTGTGATTCGGGGGGCGTCGTCTGTCATAGCCCCACACTACGACGCGGCCGCGAGAGCCCCCACGATCCGCAGGATCGTCGGCAGGTCTTCCACCGCAGCCTCCACCGATGCGGGGGCAAACTCGGTGATTGCGGCGCCTGCGAGTGCGAATCGGGCGAGCAATACTTTGAGCGCGTCGATCAGTGCACCAGCGCCCAGCCCGAACGGCGCTGGGTCACCCAGGCCTGCGAACTCGCCCGGGTCGAGCACGTCCAGGTCAATGTGCACGTAGACGGATGTCGCCCCCGTGGCCTCCACGGCGGCGACGAGTGCCTCGGCGCTGAAGCCGTCCACTCCGACGCTGCGCACGCCGTTGCCCGCGATGTACTCGTCTTCGGCGGGATCGAACGATCGGGCGCCGACAAGCACGAGCCGTGTGGGGGAGAGCGGCACGGCGGGGACGAGTTGCGCTGGGCCGTCTCCGAGGATTGTTCGCAGCACCATTCCGTTGAACGCGTGCGAGGGGCTCGACTCGGGGGTGTTGAGGTCGGGATGGGCGTCGAACCAGACGACCGTGACATCCCGGTCTGACACGTGCCCGATGGCGCCAACCTCGACCCCACAATCGCCGCCGATGACGATTGTCGGGCCTAACTGCTCGGCCAAAGCCTGCGCCACCCTGTCGCGTACCAGCGCAATCGAGCTGAGGCGGTTGACGGTCGTGCCCTGTGAGTCGCCCGATTCCAGCGGAACGACAACAGTCGTCGTCGTGGCCGAAGGCAGGTCGCCGCGGATCGCCTCCGCGCCGTCAACCAGACGCATTGCGCGGGACGATCCTGACGCCTGCCACTGCGGCACGACGAGAAAGCGGGCTGCCATGTGCAGAACCCTAGCGCGTTGCCTCGTGCAGCTTCACGTGCATCTGGGCGGCGGTGGATTTCGAGCCGTAGGCGGGCATGTCGCGGTCGAAGCGCCAGCTCTCGGCAAGCGTTCCGGCGTTGACGGTGTCGAAGCCGACCTCGTCCTGGAAGGCGGTGACCGTGGCCTTCGCTGACTCGTCGTCACCGGCGATGGCCAGGGCGCGTCGCGCCGGGTCACCGGCGGGGCGAGAGGCCGCGGTGATGTCGGCAGAGGTGATGTGGTTGAACGCCTTCACGACCTTGCTGGTGGGGAGGTGTTCCTGCAGCATGCCGCTCACCGTGTGCTCGCCGCGGTCGAGCACGTCGACGTGTCCGTCGCGTTCGAAGTAGTAGTTGTTCGTGTCGATGACTACCTTGCCGGCGAGTTCGGCGACCGGCACGGTGAGATATGCCTTGAACGGCACTGTTACGACGGCGAAGTCGGCTGCCGCCGCGGCCTCGGCTGGAGTCGCCGCCCGCGCCTTCGGGCCGAGTTCTGCGACGAGGTCGTCGAGGGTCTCCGGCCCGCGCGAGTTGCTCAGTACGACGTCATAGCCGTTCTCGATGGCCTTGCGGGCGAGCTGGCTGCCGATGTTGCCTGATCCGATGAATCCGATTGTTGTCATGAGGGAGACAAGCGCCGGGGCGCGCAAAACCTTCCAGAAACGCGAAAAGGCGGCCGACCGAGGTCGACCGCCATTCGAGTGACAGCTATTGGGTGATTGCCTGGGGTGCTGAACCGCCGGCTTTGAGGGCGGCGAGCCGGGTATCCACTTCGGCCTGCTTGCTGAGGTCGTCGAGACTCTGGAACTGCGAATCGAGGCTGGATGCCGCCAGCTCCTGCTGCCCGGCAACCTTCGCCTCTTC
>JBDUDZ010000205.1:0-4350 GCA_040002635.1 Rhodoglobus sp. | reverse complement strand
GTGCTCGACGTGCGCCTGCCGGATGGCAGCGGTATCGACCTGTGCCGCAGCATCCGATCGGCGCACCCGGGGGTCGCCTGCCTGATGCTGACCGGTTACGACGACGACGAAGCCAGCTATGCCGCGGTGCTCGCGGGTGCCGCCGGATACGTGCTGAAGGACATCCGCGGCCAGAACCTGCTCGACAGCATCAGGCGCGTCGCCCGGGGGGAGATACTCATCGACCCGTCGATAAACAAGCGAATCCTGGAGACCGTGGAGCGCGACGGGAAGGCGACGGTCGACCTGAGCCTGCGCGAACGACAGGTGCTCGAGCTCATCGCCGAGGGCATGACGAACCGCCAGATCGGCGATCGCCTCGGCCTCGCTGAGAAGACTGTCAAGAACTACGTGTCAGGGCTACTCGCAAAGCTCGGGATGGAGCGCCGCACCCAGGCCGCGGTCTACCGGGCGAGCCACCAACCCTAGGCAGCCGGTGGGGCTGGCTCAGGGCATCCTGACCAAACCGCTGGCCTTCAGCTCATCCCAGAACGCCTCAGGTATCTCTACCGTGGCACGGTCGATCCCCTCATCGACCTGCAGGGCCGTGCGAGTGCCGAGCACGACGGAGACCACTGCGGGCTGGCGAAATGAGAACTGCACCGCCGCATCCGGAAGCGTGATCCCGTGTCGCTGGCAGACCTCCGCGATCGCCACCGCGCGGGCATGGATCTCGGCAGGCACCGCGCCGTAGTTGAAGTGACTGTCTTTGTTGGGCACGGCACTGCCGAGCAGACCGGAATTGTAGACGCCGACGTTCACTATCGCCACGCCGCGTTCGGCGGCCAGCGGCAACAGGTCGTCGACCGCGGACTGGTCGAGCAGGGTGTATCGCCCAGCGAGCATGATGACGTCGACATCACACTGGCGCACGAACTCGGTGAGCATCGCCGCCTGGTTCATCCCGGCGCCGATCGCGCGGATGACGCCCTGTTCGCGCAATTCGATGAGGGTGTCCACCCCCGTGGTTGACGCCTCATCCCAGTGGTCGTCGGGATCGTGCAGATAGACGATGTCGACGGAATCCAGCCCCAGCCGCTCGAGGCTGCCCTCGATCGAGCGCAGGATCCCGTCCCGTGAGAAGTCCCAGGTGCGACGATGAGTGGCCGGCGTGACAAAACCGTGCTCATCCTGTTGCCCGGCTGTTTCGGGGCTCGGCACCAATAGGCGTCCGACTTTCGTGGAAATAACGTACTCGCCGCGAGGGCGTTCCCGAAGGGCCGCACCGAGCCGACGTTCGGCCAGTCCGATGCCGTAATGCGGCGCGGTGTCGAAGTACCTGACGCCCCGGGCCCACGCCTCGTCGATCGCGAGCTTCGTGTCTTCGTCGGAGACCTCGCGGAACAGGTTGCCGAACGGAGAGGTGCCGATGCCGATTTCGGTCAGTTCGAGGCCTCGCGACAGCTGTCGAGTATGAATGCGGGGCCTCCTCGCCGAGTCGAAAATCCCACGATACATCACACCGATTTGGAGAGAACCGTCCCACTCCCACTGGTCGGCAATCGAACATGTGATGTATGCTGTTTAGGCGCGCGCAGGAGCTGCGCCATGACCGTCAAAGGCGACTATGAAGATCACCGGGTACCGCTGCGTGTCGACATCACACGACTGGGGTCGCCCCATCGGTGACGCGAACGGCGTTATCCAGACTGGTGTGACCTCGGTGCCCATCATCGTGCTCGAGACCGACGAGGGCATCACCGGTGTCGCGACAGGGTCGCACGCCGACGTGGAACGAATTTTCCCGGCGATCGAGGGCGAAGACCCGCGCGGAGCCCTCGCGCTGTACGACCGGATGCTGTCCCGCGTCTTCAAGGCCGGGCACACCGGAGCAACGTTTGGCGGCATCGGCACGCTCGACAGCGCCATCTGGGACATCAAAGCGAAGGCAGCGGGAGAGCCGCTCTGGAGGCTCCTCGGCGGCCGCGATCGCTACGTGGCCGGATACGCCTCAGGGCTAGACATCGCGCTCTCTGACGAGCAACTGCACACGCTCTACGAGCGCATGGCGGAGCGCGGCTTCACCAGCGGCAAGCTCAAGGGCGGAATCGACGTCGGCTCCGACATCCGCCGGTTGGGTGTGATCTCTGACGCCCTGCGCAGGAACACCTCGAGCCCCGTCCTGATGCTTGATGCCAACGAGTCGTGGAACCTCAAGCAGGCGGTGCGTTACGTCGCTGCCGTCGAGGCGGTCAAAGACCTCGCCTGGATCGAAGAGCCGCTTCGGCGTTGGGATGCAACAGGGCATGCCCGCCTATCCCAGTCTGTGCGGGCCGCCGTTGCCACCGGCGAGAACCTGACCGGTCTCGAGCAGTACGCCCCCCTGTTTAATGCCGGCGCATTCGACATCGTCCAGACGGGTTGCGTCTGGGGTATCAGCCATTTCTTGCGCGTGGCCAATGCGGCACACAGTCGCGACCTTCCGGTAAGCCCGGTGGGGCTCACCGCCAACGCGGCAATCGCCCATGCGGCCACGGCCGTGCCGAATCACCTCACCGCCGAAGTGCAGGATCTCGGCAGCCCGATGGGGCTCACGTATGACCTCGAGTACGTCGATGGCGGTATCGTGCTTGGCGATCAGCCCGGCGCGGGCATCACACTCGACGAGGATGCCATCAACGGTTCGCTGGTGCCCGTGGGAGCCGACCCCGTGAACATCACCAATGAAACCGGTCCCCATGTTCGCTCGAGTCGCGCGGGGCTGAGGCTTGCCACCGAAACGCTCCGCCCGAACGTCAAGTGACATTTCGGTAGACCCGGTTCGATCTAAACTGACCCAATGACTGAAGCGGCGCAGCTCCCGGCACAGTCGCGGTCCGTCTTCGACTCGACAAGCCGCACTCCAGCCGCTCGGCTGGGTGTCGCCGTGGTCAAAGACCTGGTCGAAGCGATAGTCACCGGCGAGGTTCCGAGCGGCGCGGTCCTCCCGCCCGAAGGCATCCTGAGCCAGCAGTTCGGTGTGAGTCGCACCGTGATCAGGGAGTCAGTCAAGCGCGTGGAGGAGAAGGGGCTCGTGATCGTGGCGCAGGGGCGCGGCACCACGGTCAATCCGCCGAACTCGTGGAACGTGCTCGACCCGGTCGTGCTGTCGGCGCTCATCGACCACGACGACTCGCTTGGCGTGCTGGACGACCTGGCTGTCGTGCGCGGCAGCCTCGAAGCATCGATGGCGGCCGCGGCCGCCGCGCGGAGAACACCGGTCCGGACGCAGGAACTGACCGACGCCTACGAGCGGATGGTATCGACGATCGACGATGTGGACGCCTACAACCAGGCGGACATGGACTTCCACGTTGTCGTCATGGAACAGTCGGGCAACCGGCTGGCGGCAAACATCACTGAGATCCTCTTCCTTCGCGCCCGCGACAGTTCTCGATTCGCCGTGCGGCCGACCACGGAATGGCTGCACATGACCCTCGACGAGCACCACGCCGTGCGGGAGGCCATCGAGCAGATGGATCCGCAGGCCGCGGCCCAGGCGATGGAGAAGCACATCACCGACGCTTGGGCGCGCCGCCGTTTGCCCAACCACCGCAGAGACGGCTTCTAGGCGCACCGGGGCCCGCTGAGCTGGTCGCGCCAAAGCGTTGTCAGTCGAGGTGCCAGGCCTCGTCGAGTTCTTGCCATTGGGTGCCCTCGGGAGCATCGGGATCGAAGCCGTACTGGCAGGGATCCGTCTTCGACCACCACTCCTGCGACACAGGGTCGGCCGCCATTCGGGCCTGATCGGCCTCGTAGTCGTCGCCCACGTATTCGTAGTACCCGAAAAGCACGTCGTTACGGACGAAGATCGTGAAATTGCGGATTCCGCACTCGGTGATCATCGCCTCAACACCCGGCCAGACGGCCGAATGCAACTCGAGGTATTCGTCTCGCATTTCGGGGCGCAGCCGACACACCATCCCAAACCGACGGGTCATCCCTTCGTGGCGCCCGCCGTCAGCCCCGTCACCAGGAAGCGCTGCGAGAACAAGAAGATGATCAGCACAGGAGCCACAGAAATGAGTGTCGCAAACGCCAACTCCGGAAGGCTGATCGAGAGCGCGAGCGACGCGCCATTGGTCGGGTTGAACGCGGGGGTGCTCGAGAGCAACTGCGCCAGACCCACCTGGATGGGGATCTGCTGCGACCCGGGCAACAGGATGAACGGCAGGAAGTAGTTGTTCCAGTTGCCGACGAAGCTGAAGAAGCCGACGAGGGCGATCACGGGGGTCGCCAGGGGCATGGCGATTCTCGTGAAGACCCGCAACTCCCCCGCGCCATCGATGCGCGCGGCGTCCAGGAGATCGTGCGACATGGTCGTGGAGAAAT
>JBDUDZ010000204.1:0-4366 GCA_040002635.1 Rhodoglobus sp. | reverse complement strand
CGGGGTCGATGTGGTCGGAGGGCACACGGAATTCTACGCCGGGCGGGTACGATCACCGTCGTGACCACCATCCGCCCCGCCCGGGCAGACGAGCGCGCAGCCCTCGTCGAGCTGCAGCGGAGGGCATCCCTCGCCAACCCCGGCGATCGTGATGCGATGCTCGCCCACCCCGAAGCGGTCGACACCCCCGCTGGGCAGTTCGAGGCGGGACAGGTCTTTCTGGCGGAGGACGCCGGTGTGGTGCTGGGCTTTGCTGCCGTGATCCCACGCGCCGACGGCGAAGCCGAGCTTGATGCGCTGTTCGTCGAGCCCGGGCTTTGGCGGTCCGGCGTAGGCCGCGCTCTGGTGGCCCATGCGGCAGCCAATGCGAAGGGCAGCAGCGTGCTGCACGTCATCGGCAACCCGCACGCTGCCGACTTCTACCGGGCGGTCGGCTTCGTGGAGACCGGATCCTTCGACACCCAGTTTGGCCGGGGGATCTTGTTCGAGCTGGCCCTGTGACCGCCGACGAAATCGTCCTGCTCCTGCGCGCCGCCGGCTGCGTGTTTGCCGAAGACGAAGCGGCACTGCTCGTCGAAACAGCGCGGGATGACGCCGAGCTCGAGTCGATGGTGGCGCGGCGGGTGTCGGGGCTGCCACTCGAGCATGTGCTGGGTTGGGCGGAATTCTGCGGACTGCGCGTCGAGGTAGATCCTGGCGTCTTCGTGCCGCGACCCCGCAGCGAATTCCTGGTGCGACAGGCCGTGGCGCTCGCGCCCCCGTCGTCGGTGGTACTCGATCTCTGTTGTGGCTCCGGCGCCGTCGGCGTCGCCGTCGCCAGCCTCATCGACTGGGCAGAATTGCACGCCAGCGACTCCGACGCACCCGCAGTCGCCTGCGCGCGACGCAACCTCGAGCGCGTCGACGGGCACGTCTATCTCGGCGACCTCTACGAACCGCTGCCCGCCGAGTTGAGGGGTCGGGTCGACGTGCTGACCGTCATCGCCCCATACGTGCCGACCGACGCGATCGCGCTGTTGCCGCACGAAGCACGCGACTTCGAACCGCTCGGGTCTCTCGACGGCGGACCCGACGGCCTGGATGTGCTGCGTCGCGTGCTATCCGAGGCGCGGCAATGGCTTGCGCCGGGTGGCATTCTCGTGACCGAGGTGAGCGAAAGGCAGGTACCTGCGCTCCTGGACCTCGTCTCGCGGTCGGGGCTTGAGGCCAGCGTCATCCGCGATGAAGAGCTGGACGCGACCGTCGTGGTGGGGCGACGGGACAACGGCGGTTACGTTTGACCCATGTCTCACAAGCTGTTGCTCGACTGCGACCCCGGCCTCGATGACGCTCTCGCTCTGCTGTTGGCGCACGGCGACCCGAACATCGACCTCGTTGGGGTGACCACGGTCGGGGGCAATGTCGGGCTGCAGAACACTACCCGCAACGCACTTCAGCTGCGCGAATACCTGCGCTTCTCGACTGTGCCGATCTCGGCGGGTGCCGCCGAACCGCTCGAGGGCGAGCTGCGGGATGCCGCGCACGTACACGGCGAGAGCGGCCTGGGCAATGTAGTGCTGCCCGAGGCGAAGCTTGATGTCACCGGGCAGCACGCGGCCGACTTCATCATCGCGACGCTCAAGGCCACTCCGGGAGCCATCCATCTCGTCGCCACCGGTCCGCTCACCAACATCGCGATCGCCCTCGAACGCGAACCGGCGATCGCGCGCTGGGCGGCATCTTTCACGATCATGGGCGGGTCATATACCCGCGGCAACGCGACTGTCGCGGCCGAGTTCAATATCTGGGCAGATCCGGCGGCGGCGAAAGTCGTCTTCGCCGCCGACTGGCGCGTGACAATGATCGGGCTCGACCTCACCCTGCAGGCGCAGGCGAACTCGATTGTTGTCGACAGGCTCAAGCAGCTGGGCACGCTTGCCGACGAGCTGATAGTGCCGCTGGCCACCTTCTACTTCAACCCGGACATGCCCGACTGGGATGGCCAGGCCGTGCACGACGTGTGTGCAGTCGCCTACGTCGCGCGACCCGACCTGTTCCTCACCCAGCAGGCACGGGTCGACGTAGAGACCAGGGGCGAGTTCACCACCGGCATGACAGTCGTCGACTTCGACTCGACGATGCCCAACGCGCTCGTGGCGACGAAGCTCGATGTGAACGGCTTCTGGGCGTACGTCGAGACCGTGTACGCGCGCGTTGCTGCCGAGCACAGTGCCTGACCTCCTTTCGCTCGCGCCGAGCCCCTACCAAGCGGATGCGGCATACACGGCCTTCGCGCAGTGGGCCGAGGGTCGAGGCCTGCCGCTCTACCCCGCGCAGGATGAAGCGTTAATCGAGATCGTCTCCGGTGCGAACCTCATTCTGAGCACCCCCACCGGAACCGGAAAGTCGCTCGTCGCCATCGCCGCCCACTTCGTGGCACTCGCGCAGGGCCAGCGCACCTTCTACACCGCGCCGATCAAGGCCCTGGTCAGCGAAAAATTCTTCGCGCTCGTCGAGATCTTCGGCGCTTCCAATGTGGGAATGGTCACCGGCGATTCGTCAGTGAACCCGGATGCCCCGATCATCTGCTGCACCGCGGAGATCCTCGCCAACCTCGCCCTGCGCCAAGGAGCCGACGCCCCCGTAAGCCAGGTCGTCATGGACGAGTTCCACTTCTATGCCGACCCGGAACGCGGCTGGGCCTGGCAGGTGCCGCTGCTCACGCTGCCCAAGGTGCAGTTCATCCTCATGTCGGCAACTCTCGGCGACATGAAGGCGATCGCCGACGACCTGTCGAAGCGCACGGGACGCGAGACTGCGCTCATCACCGGTGTCGATCGCCCGGTGCCGCTGCACTACTCGTACGCGACCACGCCGGTGCACGAGACGATCGACGACCTGCTGAACACCGGCCAGTCGCCGATCTACATCGTCCACTTCTCGCAACTGGCGGCTCTCGAACGCGCCCAGGCGATGACCAGCGTCAAAGTCATCAGCCGGGAACAGCGCGACGAGATCGCCGACGCCATCGGCGACTTCCGGTTCACCACGGTGTTCGGGCAGACCCTCTCGCGGCTGATCAGGAGCGGCATCGGGGTGCACCACGCCGGCATGCTGCCCAAGTACCGTCGGCTCGTCGAGCAGCTTGCGCAGCGCGGGCTACTGCGGGTGATCTGCGGCACGGACACCCTCGGCGTTGGCATAAACGTTCCGATCAGGACGGTGCTGTTCACCGCGCTGACCAAATTCGACGGCACGCGGATGCGGCAACTCAGCGCCCGCGAATTCCACCAGATCGCGGGTCGGGCCGGCCGTGCGGGCTACGACACCGCCGGCACCGTGGTGTGCCAGGCGCCGGAGCACGAGGCCGAAAACGCCCGACTGCTCGCGAAAGCCGGAAGCGATCCCGTCAAGATCAAGCGGATCGTGCGTAAGAAGGCGCCAGACGGCTTCGTCTCCTGGGGCGAACCGAGCTTCACCCGGCTGATCAACGCCGAGCCAGAGCCACTGGCCAGCAGCATGCAGGTCAGCCACTCGATGATCCTCAACGTGATCGCGCGCGGCGTCTCCTCCGATGGACGCGGCCCGTTTGAACACATGCGCGACCTCATTTTCGAATCCCACGAGCCGTGGCGCCGCAAGCTCGAGCTCGCTCGTCGCGCGCTCAGCATCTACCGCACCTTGCGCACGGCCGAAGTAGTCGAACAAATCACTGTGCCGGTCATGGCCATGTACGACGGCGAACTCGTTGAAACCCTCGACGAAAACATTGAGATCCGGTTGACTGTCGACCTGCAGGCGAACTTCGCGTTGAACCAGCCGTTGTCGCCGTTCGCGCTGGCCGTCTTCGAGTTGCTCGACCCGGCATCCCCGACATACGCGCTCGACATGATCTCGGTGCTCGAGGCGACCCTCGACGACCCGCGCCCGATCCTGTCGCAGCAGCAGTTCCAGGCGCGCGGCGAAGCCGTCGCTGCCATGAAAGCCGAAGGCATCGAGTACGACCAGCGCATGGAACTGCTCGAACAGGTCACCTGGCCCAAACCGCTCGAAGAGTTGCTGGATGCCGCATTCCAGCAGTACAGCGCCACCCAGCCGTGGATCGGCGACTTCGAACTCAGCCCCAAGACCGTAGTCCGTGACATGTACGAGCGGGCGATGACCTTCGCGGATTACGTCGGCTACTACAAGCTCGCGCGCAGCGAAGGCCTCGTGCTGCGCTACCTGTCCGACGCCTACCGCGCCGCGCGCCAGACGATCCCGGATGACGCGAAGACCGAAGAGCTGCTCGACGTCATCGAGTGGCTGGGCGAGCTCGTGCGCCAGGTCGACTCGAGCCTGCTCGACGAGTGGGAGGCGATGACCAACCCGGTGGCGCCCAGCGAGG
>JBDUDZ010000203.1:0-4384 GCA_040002635.1 Rhodoglobus sp. | reverse complement strand
GCACCGGCGCCCGGATGAGCGAGGTGATTCGCCAGGAACTGGGGATCGACGGGGAGCGGGTTGCCGTGGCATCCGGGCCGAACCTCGCTCTTGAAATCGCGAAAGAGCAGCCGACCGCCGCCGTCGTTTCTTCCGAGAGCCTGGAGACGGCCACGACGGTTGCGGTGACCGCGACGAATCACTACTTTCGCTCGTTCGTAAACACCGACGTCATCGGCACCGAGTTCGGCGGGGTGCTCAAGAACCTCATCGCCGTAGCGATCGGCATCGTCGACGGGGTTGGGTACGGCGAGAACACCAAAGCGTCGATCATCACCCGCGGTCTTGCCGAGATGACGGATTTCGCCGTCGCGTACGGCGGTCGGGCCGAGACCCTCGCGGGGCTGGCCGGCCTCGGTGACCTCATCGCCACCTGCGAGAGTTCGCTCAGCCGCAACAACACGGCGGGCCGCCTGCTCGGCCAGGGCTACAGCTACTCCGAGGTCATCAAACAGATGAACCAGACCGCCGAAGGCCTGTCGTCGGTAGCCCCGGTGCTCGAACTTGCCCTCGCCAAAGGCGTCGAGATGCCGATCTGCAGCCAGGTCGCCGAAGTGCTTGCCGGTACGCTGAATCCGCGGGACATCGCCCCGCACCTGACCACCGACGAGTTGCCCCAGGGAGAGTAATGCTTACCGTCGCCCTGCTGTTCGGCGGCCGATCTTCGGAGCACACGATCAGCTGTGCGACGGCCGGGGGAGTGCTGTCTGCCATCGACCGAGCGAAGTACCGCGTGATCCCACTCGGCATCACCCGCGATGGCGCGCTGACGTTACAACCCGATGACGCTGACCTGTTCGCGCTCAACCCCGACGCGATGCCGTCAGTCGAAGACAATGGCACCCGAGTCTTCTGGCCAGAGTCGGCGCTCAGTCGCGAGCTGACCTATGTGGATGACTCGGGCATGCCCCACTCGTTGGGAAACATCGACGTGGTGTTCCCCATCCTGCACGGGCCGTTCGGCGAAGATGGCACAGTGCAAGGGCTGCTCGAGCTGATCGGACTGCCCTACGTGGGCAACGGCGTGCTCGCCTCAGCGCTGGGCATGGACAAGCACTACACGAAGAGCGTGCTCGAGGCCGCCGGCGTGCAGGTGGCGCCGTGGGTGACAGTCACGCCGCGCCAGTGGTCTGCCGACAACGGCCTGTGGCGTGGTCGGGCGCTGGCGCTCGGGATGCCGCTGTTCGTAAAGCCATCACGCGCCGGCTCGTCCGTGGGCGTAACCAAAGTCTCCCGCGCCGAGGATCTCGACGCCGCCCTCGCCACGGCTTTCGCCGAAGACAGTAAGGCGCTCATCGAGTCGGCGGTAGCGGGCCGCGAGGTGGAGTGCGGCGTGCTCTCCGGCCACGACGGTGGCGCGACCCGCGTGAGCGTCGCGGGCGAGATCATCATGCACGGCCGCGAGTTCTACGACTTCGACGCCAAGTACATCGACCCGTCGGCTGCCGAGCTGGTCTGCCCGGCGTCACTCATGGACGGCGAACTCGCCGAGATGCAGCGTGTCGCCGCGCGCGCGTTCGATGCGATCGGCGGCTACGGCCTCGCCCGGGTTGACTTCTTCTTCACCGGCACCGAGTTCATCGTCAACGAGCTCAACACGATGCCCGGCTTCACCCCGATCTCGATGTACCCGAAGTGCTGGGCGGCCAGCGGGCTCTCCTACACCGAACTGATCGATGAGCTGATCGAACTCGGCATCGAAGCGGTACGGTGATGGCTGACTCCGCGCCGATCGGTGGCGCTATCGCAGTTGTCACTGTTGTCACAGGCGCTATCGCTGTTGTCACGGGCGGCGGAACCGGCATCGGGCGCTCGATTTGCCTGGCGCTCGCGAGGGCCGGAGCTTCGGCGATCGTATTGACCTACTCGAAGTCTGCGGACGAGGCAGAGCAGACCGCCGGCGAGCTTCGGGAACTCGGCTGCGCGGCGCGCGCCGCCCGGGTCGACGTGCGCGACGAGGGTGCCGTCGTCGAACTCATGTCGGCGACTGTCGCGGAGTTCGGCCGGATCGACATCCTCATCAACAACGCCGGCGCGACGCGGCTGATCCCATTCGATGACCTCGACGCAATAACCGATGACGACTGGGAGCTGGTGCTCGGCGTGAATATCCGCGGCGCGTTCAGCTGCACCAGGGCGGCTGCGGCTGCACTGCGCGCGTCGCGGGGGAGCGTTGTGAACGTGGCATCCATCGCTGGCTGGCGCGGCGTGGGCAGTTCGATCCCGTACGGCGTCTCCAAGGCCGGGATGCTGCAACTCACGCGCGGGCTCGCTGTCGCCCTGGCGCCGGAGGTGCGGGTGAACTCGGTATCACCCGGCTCGGTCTCGACCCGGTGGATGGGAGAACTCGTCGGTGAGGATGTCGCGGCCGAACGCCGCGCCCAGGAGGCCGCCACGCTTCCCCTGGGTCGAGTCGCCACCCCCGATGATGTGGCGGAAGCCGTCATCGCACTGCTGAACGCGCGGTTCGTGACCGGCCAGGACGTGATAATCGACGGCGGCAGGAACCTGCTCTACTGAGCTTGCCGCTGGACCTAGTGCGTCGTGTCTTCGGGCGCGATGCACGCCCCCTTCTTCGGCGACGCGCTCACCGCGAAGCTCAGATCGGTCAGGGCCGACAGACCCGATGCTTTTGTGCCATCGATAACCACTTCGACGGCGGGATCACGACCATACGTCGTGAAGATTGATCTATTTGTGTTCTTGTCGTCGCTGAGCCAGTCGACGCCTTCGACGGTGAGGCAGGGCAGGGTGGCGGTCGGTGCTGGCACCGGCACTCCGCAGTGCAGGACAACGGCGGTGGGAGATCCCCACGCTGCAGTGCCCTGCGCATCGGTCTCGCGCGACGGCAGGGTCGCCACTGTCTCCGGCAGGTTCACGATCACTTTCGCGCAGGCAGGGTTTATTGCGTCGGGCGCGGGCTCGAGAGCCACAATCGGGGAGCAGCCGACGAGGAGAAGCAGGAGAGGGGCAAGCAGGGCTGCCAGAACTGTGTTGCGCATCGGGTTCAGGGTATCGCGTGGGCCTGTTCGTTCCCTTTTCAGGTTCAGCGGGCACGCGTGTGGAATAACCACACGCTGTCGTTCTCATCCTGAAAAGCGAGCGGGAAGTGGGTCGGTGACGCGATACGGCTAGCGTTAAGCCATGACTGCAGCTGCGGATCCTCGCGCAGGCGAGACCCTTGGCGGGATCGGGGAGCAGGCCGTGCTGGCCCGCATCTTCCCGAGGCTGCCGGCCGCGGCATCCACAGTGCTTGGCCCCGGGGATGACGCGGCGGTGATCGCGACGCCCGACGGCCGGGTGGTCATCACGACAGACATGATGATCCACGGCCCCGATTTCAGGCTTGCATGGTCGAGCGGCAACGACCTCGGCTGGAAGGCGGCGGCATCGAACCTTGCGGATGTCGCGGCGATGGGCGCTGTGCCGACGGCGCTCGTCGTGGCGCTCGCCGCACCCGCCGACACGCTCGTCACCTTCCTCGAGGATTTCGCTGACGGCCTGCGGGACGGCTGCGAAGCCATGGCTCCCGGCTGCGGTGTGGTGGGTGGCGACCTCTCCGTCTCAGACACGCTGACGATCGCGGTGACGGCCTTCGGCGACCTCGAGGGCCGGGCGCCCGTCACTCGTTCCGGCGCCCGTGTGGGCGATGTCGTCGCGGTTTCGGGCGTGCTCGGTGCCGCCGCCGAGGGCCTGCGACTGCTCTTCGAGCTCGGCGAGCCGGATGCCGCGACCGCCGCGACTGCCGCGACCGCCGGCCAGCTCAAGCGCACCGACCCCGCCGACGTTGCTGCGCTCAAGCGCTCGCACCCCGCCCAGGTCGCTGCGCTCAAGCGCTCCCACCCCGCCCAGGTCGCCGCGCTCAAGCGCACGCACCCCGCCGAGGTCGCTGCGCAACTCAGGCCCCACCCGCCCATCGCGGACGGCACAGCCGCCGCCCTGGCCGGCGCTACCGCGATGCTCGACCTCAGCGACGGTCTCGCGATCGACGCCCGCCGGCTCGCCACCGCGAGCGGGGTGGCGCTCGCGCTCACCGGTATCACGCCTCTGGAGCTCGCCGGCGGGGAAGACCACTCCCTCCTGGCGACATTCCCCCCTGACGCGAGGTTGCCGGGCGGGTTCCGCCCTATCGGCGTTGTGGTGGACGGCGACGGAGTGCTGCTAGACGGGCATCCAGTGCCGGAGAGCGGCTGGGACCCGTACTCCGGCTGGAACGGCGGCCGCGGCTAGCTACTTGCGCGTTGTTGTCGTTCCCGCCACGGGCGAAGGATCACAAGGCGCCAATAGAGCGCGAGCGGGGGGCGCACCGACTGGGCCGCGCGGGGCGCGCGACTGGGCCGCGGGG
>JBDUDZ010000202.1:0-4394 GCA_040002635.1 Rhodoglobus sp. | reverse complement strand
TCCCACTTCATGGCCGAGGCGACCATGTCGTCGATCAGGCGGTGCTCGTAGGTGAGGCCGGCAGCGTCGAACTGCTCCTTGAATTCGGCTTCGAAGATCTCCTGGAAGATGTCTTTGAAGCGACCGTCGTAGGCCTTGAGGATCGTGTTCTTGGTCGAGAGGTACACCGGGTAGTTGCGGCTGAGCCCGTAGTTCAGGCTGGCACGGGCGAAGTCGCGGATCGAGGCATCCTGGTTGTACTGCACCTGCGCGACCCCGTCATCCGGAGCGTCGTACACGTCAAACTTGAGTGGCTCTGAACCGTCGGCCGGCGTGAACTGCACGGTGAGCTTGCCCTTGCCCTTGAACACGAAGTCGGTGGCCTTGTACTGGTCGCCGAAGGCGTGGCGGCCGATGATGATCGGCTTGTTCCACCCCGGCACCAGGCGCGGGATGTTCGAGATGATGATGGGCTCGCGGAAGATGACGCCGCCGAGGATGTTGCGGATCGTGCCGTTCGGGCTCTTCCACATTTGCTTGAGGCCGAACTCTTCGACGCGCGCCTCGTCGGGGGTGATCGTTGCGCACTTCACGCCGACGCCGTGTTTCTGGATGGCGTGGGCCGCGTCGATCGTGACCTGGTCGTCGGTCTCATCCCGGTGCTCGATGCCGAGGTCGTAGTACTCGAGGTTCACGTCGAGGTACGGGTGGATCAGCGTGTCTTTGATCTTCTGCCAGATGATGCGGGTCATTTCGTCGCCATCGAGCTCGACGACGGTGCCTTCTACCTTGATCTTGGACACGCTGTACTCCTTCTGGGGTGGGCCGAGAACAGCTTAGCCGCTCGCGGAAGTATCTTGATATCAAGATACCTTCGCCCCCGTCGGCGGAGCCGGTTAGCCTGTGTGCATGGCCCAACTGCGACTCGAAGAACTGTCCGCGAAGACCATCGTCGCCGCCAACAACCTAATGCTTCGCCGCGGCCAGGAACATTTCGTCACTCCCCCGTCGTACGCGATCGCCGACAGCTTCATCAACCCCGTGACATCGTGGCCGCGCGTCGTGCTCGACGGTGATCAGCTCGTGGGATTCATCCGCGGAAATTTCGACCCTGAAGCCGTGCAGGAAGAGTTCCGCAGCTGTGTCTGGCGGGTGACGGTAGCGGGGGATGCCCAGGGCACGGGTGTCGGCAAGTTCGCGATCCTCGCCCTCGCGGCGGAGGCGAAAAGCCGTGGCTTCGAGCGGCTCACCGCTATCTGGGAGCCGGGAGACAACGGCCCGGAAGAGTTCTTCCTCCGGGTGGGATTCACCATCGTCGGCCAGACGCAATATGGCGAGAACCTCGGGGCGCTCTCGCTTTGACGCGCGCCCCCACGCCCGACTTCATCTCGCAGGTGCTTGAGGTCGTCGAATCCATCCCGGTCGGCAAAGTCATGGCTTACGGCGACGTGGCCGCTGCGATCGGCTCGCGCGCGGCGCGGGCGGTCGGGACGGTGATGTCGCACTACGGTTCGGATGTGCCGTGGTGGCGCGTGGTGCGCGCGAGCGGGCATCCACCCATCGACCATGAAGCCCGTGCGCTGCAGTACTACCGCGCCGAGTCCACACCGCTGAAGTGGAGCCGCGACGGCGCGTATCGCGTCGACCTGCCGGCGGCCCGCCACGCCCCATAGGCGCGCGCCGCCGCCGCCACGCCGCCACCGCTAGCCGCTTCCGACGCCACGACAACGTCCAGCGCTTCCGAAATGACGGAGATCCGGCACCATCGGCGCGCCCGACCAGCATTTTTGGTACGCGATGCCCATCTTCTCCGTCATTTCGGAAGCGGACGCACCCTTTCCCCAGACCGCTCCCCCAACGCTCGCAAGTACCCGCGGTTTGACACCCTCGCCGGATGGCATCGATCTACCTGGACGTGCGCCGTCGCGGCGGCATCGCACGCACATACGAGCTGCTGGCCGACGGTCACACCTCGCACCAACTCACCGGCGCTGTCCGCCGCGGCGAGATCGTCAGGGTGCGGCAAGGCCACTACTGCACGCCCGAACTGTCGGAAGTCGAGCAGTTCGCCGTGCGGATCGGCGGCCGATTGACCGGGCTGTCAGGCGCGAGATCCCTCGGCATCTGGACGCCTCCCGACCGCCGCCTCCACATCGCGGTTGCCCCGGATGCCCGTGCGCTGCGCACAGCGCGGGATCCACGCCGCCGCCGCGCGCGACATCCTGATCCCGCCACCGTTGTCAGATGGACCGACAAACGCAGACCGGGAACCCGGTCGAGGCTGGATGCCGCCGAATGCCTCCGCGAGATCGCTCAGCGGGAGAGCGCGATAGTCGCATTCGCGGCGGCGGAGTCCGCGCTGCATCAGGGATTCATCACCCGCACGAGCGTTGGTTCGCTGGGGCTCGGGCGTTACGCGTCGGCGGTGAACCGGCTCAGCGAGAGTGGCGGGGAGTCGCTGATGAAGTTTGGATTGCTGGCGCTGCGCACCCCGTTCCGCCAACAAGTCGCGATCGTCGGCGTCGGTCGCGTCGACTTCCTCATCGGCGATCGACTGGTCATCGAGGTCGACGGGGCCGAATTCCATACCTCACGCGAGGCGTTCGAGAACGACCGCCGCCGTGATGCCCTGCTTGCGACGCTCGGCTATCGCGTGCTCCGGTTCAGCTATCGCCAGGTCGAGGGCCAGTGGCCAGAGGTTTCCGGCGCTATCGCAGCGGCGCTGGCCCGTGGGGAGCAGTGGTGACGGCCGCCGTCCGAAATGACGGAGAATCCGGGCATCCCGCACAAAAAATGCTGGTCAGGCAAGCTGGCAGTGCCGGATCTCCGTCATTTCGGAAGTTGGCTACGTCAATTCGGAGCAGACGAGAGCGGAGCAGACGGAAGCGGAGCAGACGAGAGCGGAGCAGAGCGGCACAGGCGAGACTCGGGGTTGTCATACGAGCGAATCCCGCCAGGCCGCGTGCAGCTGCGCGAACCGTCCGGTGCCGGCGATGAGTTCGCGGGGCGTGCCGTCTTCGACGATGCGCCCGTGCTCCATGACGAGCACCCGGTCGGCGATGGCGACAGTGGATAGCCGGTGCGCGATGATCACCGCTGTGCGGTCAGAAAGCAGGGTCTGCAGTCCCTCCTGCACCAACCGCTCCGAAGGAATGTCGAGCGAGGCCGTCGCTTCATCAAGAATCAAGACGACCGGATCGGCAATAAACGCGCGCGCGAACGACAGCAGTTGGCGCTGTCCCGAGCTCACCCGCCCACCGCGCTTGTTCACGTCGGTGTCGTAGCCGTTCGGTAGCGATTCGATGAACTCGTGCGCACCAACCGCCTTCGCCGCCTGCACGATCTCGTCGCGGGTCGCCTCGGGCTTGCCGAGCGCGATGTTGTCGGCGACGGTGCCCGAGAACAGGTACGCCTCCTGGGTGACCATCACTATCGCCCGCCGCAGGTCTTTGGGATGCAGGTCGCGCAGATCCACGCCGTCGAGCGCGACTGTGCCCGTGCTCGGGTCATAGAACCGCGAGATCAACTTGGCGAGAGTGGATTTCCCGGCTCCCGTCGAGCCGACGAGCGCGACAGTTTGGCCCGCCGGCAGGTCGAGCGAGAACTCGGGCAGCACGATCCGATCTGACTTGTAAGCGAACTCGACGTGGTCGAAGGTGACGTGGCCTTCAGCCTGGCGCAGGTCAACAGGCCGAACGGGGTCGGGCACACTCGGTTGCTCTTCGAGCACGCCCGAGATCTTCTCCAGCGCAGACGCGGCCGACTGGTAGGAGTTGTAGAACATCGCCATCTCCTGCGCGGGCGCGAAGAACTGCCGCGCGTACAGCAGTGCCGCGAGCAGCACGCCGATGGCGAGGCCGCCGCTGGCAACGCGCAGCCCACCGACCAGCAGGATGACGGCGAGCGCCACATTGCCGATCAGCACCAGCCCGGGATCGAATATCCCGAACAACTGGATGGTGCGACCGTTCGCGTAGCGGTAGTCCTCGACAAGCCCGCCGAAGTCCTTCTCGTTGCGCTTCTCCTTGCGGAACGCCTTGACCGCGCGGATGCCGGTCATCGTCTCCACGAACATCACAATCAGCCGCGCCGAGGCCGTCCTGGTGTCGCGGAAGTAGAGCTGCGAGCGCACCTGGAACCAGCGCGTGAGCGCGGCCAGCGGCAGCAACGACGCGAGGAGCACGAGGCCGCTCACCCAGTCCAGCGAGAACAGCGCCGCCGCGATGAACAGCATGTACAACGCGCCCTGAACGAGCTGGTTGATCCCCGAATCGAGAAGCTCGCGGATTGCATCGAGGTCGCTGGTCTGCCGGGCGATGATCCGGCCGGAGGTGTAGCTCTCATGGAATTCGAGCGACAGCCGCTGGGTGTGGATGAACACCCGCTTGCGCAGGTCGAGCAGGATGGCCTGGCTC
>JBDUDZ010000201.1:0-4418 GCA_040002635.1 Rhodoglobus sp. | reverse complement strand
TGGCGGGAGTCCCCGTGCCGATCCACCTGGCCGTTGCCGCGGCGGCGCTTCTGCTGCTGTCGCTGTTCGTCGTGCCGGCGTTGCCTGAGTCGCGCAATGCTGGCGCAACGGCATCCGTGTCGACATTCGGGGATCGGATGCGCGTCTGGACCGAACCGCGCACCCTGCTGATCGGCGTGATCATCGTGGGCGCTGCGTTTGCGGAGGGAACCGCAAACAACTGGCTCGCGCTGGCCATGGTTGAGGATCGCGCCCTGACCGAGGCGACAGGTGCCGCCTACCTGACAATCTTTACTGGCGCGATGATGATCGGCCGCTTCTGCGGGGGATTCCTCGTCGACAGGTTCGGCAGAACGGCGACGCTTCGCGGCGCCCTGGTACTCGCCGTCGCCGGAGTGCTGCTCGTGGTGTTCCTTGTTTCCCCGGTTGGCACGATCGCCGGCATTGTTCTCTGGGGCCTCGGGGCATCGTTGGGCTATCCGCTCAGTGTCTCGTCGGCCGCCGACTCACAACAGAACGCCGCCGCCCGGGTAAGTGCAGTGGCCGCCCTCGGCGCACTGGCGTTCCTGGTGGGACCAAGCATCGTCGGGTTGATCGGTGAGCACTCGAGCCTGCTCATCGCCTTCCTCGTCGTAGGCGGTTTGATCGCCGCATCACTGGCGGCATCGGGTGCATCGAGACCGCCCGTGGTTCACACCGCGCACGACGAGCTCTCCGTCGGGTCCGCGGCCGAGACGCTCTGATCGTCACCGTCGTGCGGCCTGACACGTGTTGTGCGGTACGCTTTTGAGTACAGGAAGTAAAATCTCAAGAAATATCTTGAGCGCACACTCGGGTCGATGACTCGCCACTTCTCCCATCATGAGGAGTGCGCTATGAGCAATGACCGTCCGGTTCCTGAAAAGGCCGAAGAATCCCAGCCAGCATCGATTGGCGCCACCCAGCGACAGACACTGCGATCCGCGTGGCTCGCCCTCACAGGGCTCTCAGCGGTATTCCTGTTCGAAATGCTCGACAATTCAGTGCTCAACGTTGCGTTGCCGACAATCGGCCTCGAACTCAACGCTTCCACCACGGCTTTGCAATGGGTCACGAGTTCCTATGCTGTGGTTTTCGGTGGCCTGATGATCGCGTTTAGCGCCCTGGCCGACCGCGTCGGTCGACGCAAAGTGATGCTGTTAGGACTCATTTTGCTCGCGGTCGCGAGTGCCGCGACCTTGTTCGTGGGCAGTGTTGAGCAGCTCATCGCGGTGCGGGCGGTTATGGGGATTGCTGCTGCAATGACCACACCCGGATCGCTCGCACTCGCCTTCCGGCTCTTTGCAGACGAGCAGTTGCGCGTTCGCGCGATCACCCTCATTTCCACCGTCGGGCTCGTTGGGTTGGCGATCGGGCCGACCGCTGGAGGTTTGGCGCTCAGTTTCGTACCGTGGCAGGCGCTTCTACTCGTGAACATTCCCATCGCCGTTGGCGCGCTTGTCTTCATCCGGATCGGCGTTCCGGCTGACCGGCGCGACGAGCTCAGCGGCAATCCCATCGACATCGTTGGCGCAATGCTTGGCACCCTGACCATCGTCGGTGCACTGATCGCGCCAACCCTCTTCATCGACCTGGGCGCGGGTTCATGGCTACCGTGGGTTGCTGTTGTGGCAGTGATCGTTCTCGCGACGGCCTTCGTCGTGCGGCAGCGATCCGCCAAATATCCCCTCTTGGACTTCGCGCTTATCGCGCGCCCCTTGGTCTCCAGCGGACTCGCATTCAAGGCGGCCTCCGGCCTTGCCGTTGCCGGGCTGGGCTACCTCGTGACCCTGCAACTTCAACTCGACTGGGGATGGACACCGGCGCAGGCGGCACTGGGCATGCTCCCCCAAGTGGTGGTCTTGATCGCAGGCGGGGCAATCATCTCGCCGTTGATCAAACGCATCGGGCTTGCGAACGCCGCGTGGGTAAGCGCCGTCGTCGTCGTCGTCGGCCTCGCCGTGTACGCCGCGTTCGGGCACGTCGGATACTTCTGGATCGCGCTGGCGCTCGTGCTCGTCGCCGCAGGCATGCGCATCGTCGGAGTCGTTGCCGGCAATAACGTCATGAATGGGTTGCCTGCCGACCGGACGACGATCGGCGCCGCCCTCATCGACACCTCCAGCGAACTCACCACAGGTATTGGCATCGCCGTCTCCGGCATGATCATCGCCGCGATGTTCACCGGCAGCATCGCGACAACCGATTGGACCTCCACCCAGACCGATCAGTTCCGGCAAGCCACGACGCTCGCGGCAATCACTCTCACGGTGATTGCCGCACTGCTTGTCCTCCTCGGAATAGTGCGCGCAAAGAGTGCTTCGCCGAGTGATCCCACAACGTCCGTTACCGTGGGATAGTGCGCCTCGTCATAGCAAAGTGTTCCGTCGACTACGCCGGCCGGCTCAGCGCACACCTCCCCCTCGCCACCCGCCTTCTTGTGGTCAAGGCGGATGGCAGCGTGCTCGTGCACTCAGACTCGCTGAGCTACAAGCCGCTGAACTGGATGAGCCCGCCCTGCACGCTTGCGCTGCTCGAGCCTGAGCCAGAGCAGGCGGACGCCGGCGTCACCCAGATCTGGAAGGTCGCCCAGGCGAAAACAGCCGACCTCCTCGTGATCTCGATCCACGAAATCCTGCACGACAGCGCGCATGAACTCGGGCACGACCCGGGCCTGCAGAAGGACGGCGTCGAGGCCCACCTGCAGAAGCTGCTTGCCGAGCAGATCGAGTTGCTGGGCGATGGGCACCGCCTGGTGCGCCGCGAATACATGACGGCGATCGGCCCCGTCGATATCCTCGCGACGGATGCCGCCGGCGCCAGCATCGCCGTCGAGATCAAGCGGCGCGGCGACATCGACGGGGTCGAACAGCTGACCCGCTACCTCGAACTGATGAACCGCGATCCGCTGCTGGCTCCGGTCAGTGGAGTGTTCGCGGCGCAAGAGATCAAGCCGCAGGCACGCACGCTGGCACTCGACCGCGGCATCCGCTGCCTGCTGCTCGACTACGACGCGATGCGCGGCCTCGACGACTCAGGCTCGCGGCTGTTCTAGAGACGAAGCTACAGACCGAGCGCCGCCACGTAGCTGTCGTGGGCACTATTCGATGTCGCGGTGAGGCCGAGTATCGCCACCCCGAGCACCACCTGCACCACGAGGATCACGAAGGAAAGCCGGAGGCCTGCCGAGCTGCCAGCCCTGCGCCGGGCCAGCACGTGCAACACGATGATGACCACGATGATGATGGCGAGCGAGCCGAAGCCGAAGCCGAGCAACTCGCGTAGGTAGGCGAGGCCGTTGGTGATGTCGACATGGGCCGGGTTTGCCACGAAGAGCACAGTCTTCACGACCGAGCTAACCAGCAGCGGGAAAACGATGAGGAGCGAGCTGGCGATCGTTGCGGCTCTGGTGAGCGAGTCGCCCTGTGTGGGTGTGTCCATTCCTCCACCCTAGGCTTGTCACACCATGACGCGCGGGTTTAGTTGCATCCTCTTTGACCTCGACGGCACGATCGTCGACTCGGCCCCCGGAATCACCGCGAGCCTGGCCCACACCTTCAAGGCTCTCGGGAAGCCCATTCCCAGCCCGGCGGAACTCGTCGCCTATGTCGGTCCGCCGATCCTTGACTCGTTTCGTGATCTCGCGGGATTCACCCGCGAGGAGGCACTGCAGGCGCTGGAGATCTATCGGGTCGACTACCTCAGTACTGGTGTTTTCGACGCGACGGTGTATCCGGGGGTCGAAAGCATCCTCCGCCGGATTCACGAAAGTGGAACACCGCTTTCGCTTGCGACATCGAAGCCTGAGAAGCCGGCGACTGTCGTGCTGCGTCACTTCGACCTGCTGCAGTACTTCGACGTCATCACCGGGGCTTCCGAAGACGAGGTGCGCAGCGCCAAAGCGGATGTCGTTGAGGAGGCCCTGAAGCGGCTTGTCGCGTTCGGCGCCGACATTTCCAGCCCCGTGCTCGTGGGTGATCGCCACCACGATGTGCTGGGTGCCGCCGCCCACAACGTGCCCACGATCTTCGTACGTTGGGGCTACGGCGCTCCGGCCGAAGAGGTCGGCACGATCGGCGTCGCGAACGACGCGGCCGAGCTCGAGACGCTACTGTTCCCGCGCGCCTAAACCGTCGCTACGCGGTCTCGCGGAGCTCGGCAGTTGCGGGGCAATGCATGCGCGTCGCGGTGTGATCCTGGCTGCGCTCGAAGCTATGCAGCGACATAGGTTGGCCGCACAGCGGGCACGGCTTCTCGGCAGTCGGTGGCAGGGGTGGTTCATTGAAGGGACCAAGCTGGGCCGACCCCATGTAGGGGAACAGCGCTTTGTTGAGGCGCTCCCACCAGCGTGGGCGATTTACTGTGGACACAAATGATTAGTATACTAACTAAATGCCGAC
>JBDUDZ010000200.1:0-4421 GCA_040002635.1 Rhodoglobus sp. | reverse complement strand
GCTACTCAGCCCCCGGCCGTACCTGGAAGATGCTCTTTGCCGGGGGCGGCGACGGCATGGATGTCGCATCTGTGGTGACGGGCGTGCCCGCGATGAACTCGCGCAGTTCGGCACCAGCCACGAGTTTCGAGGGATGCGGGCCGGCGGCCAGGAGCCGCGGCATCCATTCGAAAGGCAGTTCGGATTTCGAGCCGACGAGCACAAGGTTGCCGAAGCGGCGCCCCTTGAGGATCTGAGTTTCGGCGAGGATCGCAACGTTGCCGATCGCCTCCTGGAGGGTCGCCGCCTGCGCGCGCGCGAACTTCAGCCCCGGCCCGTCGGCGATGTTGGCGAGCAGGATGCCGCGTTCCGACAGCATCTCGACGGCCGAGCGGTAGAACTCAACGCTCGTCACATGCGCGGGCGTCCGCGCCCCGCTGAACACGTCCACCACGAGCAGGTCAACGCTGCGCCGCAATCCCGCCGGGAGCTTCTCGAGCACGGCCCGCGCATCCCCGTGCCGAATCCTGATCGAGGCTTGCTTCGACCACGGCAGTTCGGCGCGCACCAGGTCGACGAGGTCGGTCTCCAATTCGATAACCTGCTGCCGGGATCCGGGACGGGTCGCCTCGACGTAGCGGGGGAGGGTAAGTGCTCCGGCGCCCAGGTGCAGCGCGGTGATCGGCTCACCGGGCATGCCGAGTTGATCGATGACGTGGCCCATGCGTTGCACGTACTCGAAGAAGAGCTGGCTGGGGTCATCGAGATTGACATGCGATTGGGGAGTGCCGTTGACCGTGAGGGTGTACGCGCCGGGCACCCAGCGGTCGGCGGTCACTGTTGCGAGGTAGCCGCTCAGGGCGAGCACCTTGGATGCGGCCTCGGTCATACCCTCACCCTGCCACAACATCTGGTGGCCCTCCTTTGCGGTGATGCGGCAGTCGATATATCGGTCCTACGCTACGACGGGGAGATACCACGATGAACTTGTACTCGCAGATCGGCGGTGAGCCGGTAATTGGGGCGGCTGTCGACGGTTTCTACCAGCGAATGCTCGCCGACCCCATCGTCGCTGGATGGTTCGAGGGCATCGACCTCAGCCAACTCAAAGACCACCAGCGCGCCTTTCTTGTCGTCGGGCTCGGGGGGCCGGAGCACTACGCCGGCCGCAGCATGCGAAACGCGCACGCCGGGCTGGCTATAACGAACGAGGCGTACTCGACCGCCCTCGAGCACCTGGCTGCCGCCCTGCATTCCGTAGGGGTCGACGACACAATCGTGCCGAAGATCATCAAGCGCATCGAAACGATGCGACACCTCATCGTCGAGGTGCGCTGAGCACTCCTATTTACCGGCAGTGAACGAGACGAGTTGCTGCAGGATGCTCGCACCGCCGTTCGAATCGGGCACTTCGGTCTTCACGGGGCCGACGCCCTTGGCGAGCCAGGTTGTCACGTTGACGACGATACCGCTGACCCCGAGGTCGGGAAGCGAGATCGTGAGCATCTGGGCGAGCTTGCGCGCGGCGGGGTAGCTGCCCGCTTTGACTGTCACGTCTTCCGTGCCGGCGCCTGCGATGTTGAAGTCCACCTGCTCATTCGTGGTGGTGCCGCCGCTGTCGACGGATGCCACGATCGTGCCGGTCTTCGCAGTGCCCGCCTCGAACTCGGCTGTCGTAGGCCACACCATCGTTCCGCTTTTCACAGTCACGACACCCGAGGCGGAGGGGACAGACTGGAACGGCACCTCAAGCGAGCCGTCGGCGTGGAACAGATAGTCGACGGAACTGACAAGGTCTTTCTGCGAGCCGTCGTCATAGTGGAAGGTGCGATCGATAGTGACAGTGGCGTCGGTTCCGTCGGTGACTACCTTCGACATGATTTCGGTATCGGTAATGATCGTGCCATTGCCGTAGTCGATCGTGTACACCCAGGTGTTGCCCTTGGCCACGGGGTAGTAGCTACTCGTGACGGTGCTCGAGGAACCCGAACCCGAACCAGAACCGGATCCGGCGCTCGACGAGGGCGAAGTTCCGGTGGGGCTCGATGTAGTGGAGCAACCTGCAAGGACGAGCCCGACGCTGACGACGAGGGCGAGGGGAAGGATGCGCTTCATCCCCTCAGGTTATCGTCGCAAGCGGCAGGGTCGTGGACTTTTTTCACCTCGGGCATACCCGCTGGCGCCTAGGTAATCGAGCCCACGGAAGTGAGTACTTCCTGCCCATCCGCGTTCGCCGCGCAGCCGGGAACCTGTAGTTACAAGCCACCTACACAGGTCTAACTAACAGGAGAAGAACATGAACATCCGTACCGCACTCACCGCCGCAGGCGCCCTCGTCATCCTCGGCTCGACTCTCACCGGTTGCAGCGCAATCAAGTCGGCGATCGACGTGGCTGCCCCGGTCGTGCAGGCCGTCGCCGACGAGTCGAGCTGGCTCGAGGTCGGCGACTGCTTCAACGAGCAGACCGACGAGGTCGTCAGCGACGTGCCGACAGTTCCGTGCACCGAGCCGCACGACTACGAGGTGTACGCCAACATCACCATCGACCGCGACACCTACCCGGGCAAAGACGAGCTGTCCAAGCTCGCCGACGACGGTTGCCTCGCCCCGTTCGCCACCTATATCGG
This sequence comes from Rhodoglobus sp., assembly GCA_040002635.1. GTDB lineage: Bacteria > Actinomycetota > Actinomycetes > Actinomycetales > Microbacteriaceae > Rhodoglobus. The sequence goes on along the minus strand of JBDUDZ010000200.1, from coordinate 1,814 downwards.
CCTGTCGCTCGACGACTCCAGCCTCGACTACAGCTTCTACACCCCGACCCTCAACGGTTGGATCAAGGATGACGACCGTGGCGTCACCTGCATCGCGTTCGACCCGGCGGGCAAGACGACCGGCACGCTGCTCGCGTCTGCGCGGTAGTCACTGGGCACTGCGATCATGGGGAACATGCGGCTCGACATGTTCCCCATTCGCCGGCTCGAAGAGCATTCCCTGGCGCCGTTAGACCGCAAAGTCTGGCCGGCGACGATCCCCGCCGTCGCACAGCTCCTGGATCGTGGGCTCGATCTCGGGGTTGCAACGGTGCTGGTCGGCGAGAATGGCTCGGGCAAGTCGACAATCATTGAGAGCATTGCCCTCGCCTTCGGGCTGTCGCCGGAAGGCGGTTCGGCCGGGGCACAGCACCGCACCCGTCCGACCGAGTCTGATCTCGCCGAGCATCTCCAGGTCATCCGCAATGCGGGCGCCACGAAGCGCGGCTACTTCCTCAGGGCAGAGACGATGCACGGTCTGTACACCTATCTGGAGCAGCACCCGGCACCTCGACCCGAGCCGCGCTTCCACGAGTTCTCGCACGGCGAATCGTTTCTCGAGTTGCTGCTGGACAAGTTCCGTGGTCCCGGGCTGTGGGTGCTTGACGAGCCCGAGTCTGCACTATCGGTCTCCGGCTGCCTCGCGCTCATCGGCCACCTGAAAGCGCTGCTTGATCAGGACGACTCGCAGGTGATCATGTCCACGCACTCGCCGATACTCGCGGCCCTGCCCGGCGCGACAATTCACGAGGTAGGCCAGTGGGGCCTGCGCACGAGCGAGTGGGAAGAGCTCGACCTCGTGCGCACCTGGAAGTCGTTCCTCGAGTCACCCGAGCGCTTCCTGCGCCACCTATGATTACAAACCGAGCAGGTCGTCGACAGCCCGGATGCTCATAGCCAGTCGCTGCTCGCGGGTGCCGGTCACCAGCACCCAGTGCTCGCCCCGTCGCTCGAGCTCGTCCGCGAACCACTGCTGCATGAGCTCGCGATAACCCTCCCCGTCACGGATGCCGTCCTGCTCGAAGGGCACGCCCGCGACATCGGCGAGCAGGTAGAGCGCGCGCGGTGGTGACACCGGCAGCGCGTCGAACGCGGCGGTCGAGGCATCCCCCAGGTACCGCCGCTCCCAGAGCTGGGTGGCGAAGGCGTCGGTGTCGCAGAACAGCACAGGGCTTCCGGATGCCGCGGCGGCATCCTCCAGCGCCTGTTGCTGCACAGCGATCGCAGCAAAGTCGCTCGGGCCCCACTCGGCGCTCGCGGCCTGCCCGTCTTCGGCGACGGAGCCCTGCCGCGCGAGCAGCACCTCGGTGTACTCCCGACCGTATTCGGGCACCCATTGCGTGGCCTCCCACACGCCGCCCAGTGAGCGGTAGTGCTCAACGAGCTCGCGGGCGAGCGTGGTCTTGCCGGTTGACTCCGAGCCCACGAGAATCACCCGCGCGGTGACGCGTGCGCGCTCTTCGGGCGAGAGGCTGGTCCAATCAATGCTCATGTAGTAGTCCTCGGTTGCAGGCTCCCTGGGCGAGTTGCCGCAGGTCGCTTCGCGACCTTCTAAACAGGCAACTCGCGCTGGCGTCGCGGAATCGCTTGCGAGATTCCCATAGCTCCAACGCGCGCTCTTATAGCCGAATCGTGCAACGAGGTCAAGGAATAACTTGCAATGGCGCGTCGTTGCGTCCTATAGTTGTTCTTTGCGCTCCCAATCAACCCATGCCGTCATATTGTGGACAGCTGGCGCGCCCCGAGTATAGCGGCGGGGCAGATCTCTCTTGGGT
>JBDUDZ010000199.1:0-4421 GCA_040002635.1 Rhodoglobus sp. | reverse complement strand
AGCTGAACTAACCTGCTGATAATCCAAGAGATAAAGTTGTCGAAGAGGCAAATTCAATCCTCCCTTGCAGCACCATTCTTTCCTGATTTCGGCCACCTGCGCGGCCTCGAGCGCGGCAAATGTCCGTCAACCAGACGATCACCTTTAGCGCCTAGGGTGCTCGGCGTGTCGTGCGCAGGGTGCTTCGGTGACTGGATCAACATTGGATTTGCCGACCCTGGCGGTCGTCGTTCCATGCCTCAACGAACAGGATTCGATCGGCCCGGCGGTGGAGCGGTTGCTCGGCGAAATCGACGCAATGGCGGCCGCCGGGCTGATTTCGGCGACATCGTTCGTGTTCATAGTCGATGACGGCAGCAAGGACGCAACCTGGGCCTTGCTGACGCAGGCACAAATGAAGGACCCGCGGGTGCGTGGCCTCAGGTTGTCGCGCAATTTTGGGCACCAGCCGGCACTCATGGCCGGAATTTCGTCAGTCTATGACGCTGCCGACATCTCAGTCTCGATCGACGCGGATCTGCAGCAGGAACCGGCAGCAATGCGACGGTTCGTCGAGGCCTACCTGGACGGCGCCAATATCGTGCTCGGGGTGCGGCGCGACCGTGACAGCGACGGGCTTGGCAAGAAAGCGACAGCGAGTGGCTTCTACTGGCTGATGCGCACGATGGGCGTCGACGTCGTCGCCAATCACGCCGACTACCGCCTGCTCGACAAACAGGCGATGCGTGCGCTGTTGTCGTTCCCCGAAACCAATCTGTTCGTCCGCGGCATCTGCTCGCTGCTCGGTTTCGACACTCGCGTTGTGATGTTCGACGTACAGGAGCGGCAGTTCGGCACCACCAAATACTCGCTGCGCAAGATGCTGCGCTTCGCGATTTACGCCATCACCTCGTTCAGCGTGGTGCCATTGCGATTGATCTCGCTGCTGGGCATCGTCAGCTTCGCGGTGACTTTGGGCATGGTGGTGTTCGTCGCCTATTCGGCGCTGTTCACGCACGGCACCGTGCCGGGATGGGCCTCGACCTTGCTGCCGATCTACTTCTTCGCCGGTGTGCAGTTGCTCGCGATCGGCGTGCTCGGCGAGTATGTCGGCAAGATTTATTCGACCGTGCAGCAGCGGCCACGCTGGATCGAGTGGGACCGGCTCGAGCCAACCCCGCCGGCAGAGCGCAGATCCGGAACGCCGGTATGACTGCGCTTGCAGTCACCGCGATGAGCCCGCCGATCAGCGACCGCCGGACCGACCTGTTGGTCGCCGGTTTTGTCGGCTTTGCGGCGTTTCTCGCGATCGTTGGACCGGCGGTGCTAGATGTCGGCAACATGCTATGGCTGACACAGAACATCGACAGCTTCACGCACTATGTCGGTTGGGCGTTCTACCGCCACTCGGCGTGGACTTGGCCGCTGGGATTCAGCCCCGACTACGGACTACAATTTTCGAGCGCGATCATCTTCTCGGACTCGGTGCCGCTGCTGGCGATCCCACTGAAGCTGGTGTCGCCGCTGTTGCCCGCGGTGTTCCAGTACACTGGCTGGTGGGTACTCGCTTGCTTTGTGCTTCAGGCCTATTTCGCGGAGCGGATCGCCGGCCTGTTTACGCGCGATGCGGTGATCAAGCTGGCGCTAGCAATCCTGCTGACCTTCGCCCCACCGATGCTGTGGCGACTGTCCGTTCACTACTCGCTGGTCGCGCACTGGACGCTTTTGGCCGGAATCTATCTCTACTGGGCTCACAATAGCATGCGACGCGGTGTGGCGTGGACGCTACTGCTCGGAGCCAGCGTGCTAGTGCACACCTATTTCTTTGCGATGCTCTTGCCGATTTGGCTGGCAAGTATCGTGCGCCGACGCCTGCTCGATAGGTCCTCGCCGTGGATCGTCGAGTTCGTGGCGGTCGTTGCTGTGGCTCTCGCGGCACTTTGGATCGTCGGATTCTTTCCGCTGCGCTCGAGTATGCTGAGTACCGGCTACGGCTATTTCCGGCTGAACCTGCTCGGCCTGGTCAACCCGCAGGGCGGCATCCTGCTGACCGACGACTGGGCATGGTCGTCGATCCTGCCGGTGTTACCGCATGCCTTCGGCGACTATGAGGGCTTCACCTATGCCGGCCTTGGCGGCCTCGGCGCTATGGCGCTGGCGCTGCCACTACTCTTCACCGAACGTCGCGCCTATCGTGGCAAGATCGCGTGGCCGCTGATCATCGCGGCACTGCTGCTGACTTTGTTTGCACTGACACCCAATCTGGCGCTGGCCAACCGCGGCCTGGAAATTCCGGTGCCACAATTCATCTTCGATCTAGCGAGTTCGATGCGCTCGTCGGGCCGGTTCTTCTGGCCGGTCTATTACATGCTGCCGATCGGGGCGGCCTGGCTGATCTACAAAGCGATGGGCGAGAAGGTTGCGGGGCCGGTGCTGTTGTTGCTGGCAGCCTTGCAGGTCTACGACACGTCGCCGGGCTGGCTGTGGCTGCGCAGCTACCTCGCAGTCTCGGGCTCTAGCTTCGCCACGACGATCGACGATCCGCGGCTGGGCGAAGTTTCCAAGCACTATCAGGCAGTACGCGCGATCCCGCCGATGACAATGATGAGCACATGGGAGCAGGTCGCGTACTTCGCGCTGCGGCATGACCTGCCGACCGACGCGGCTTATCTGGCGCGGCCCGACGAGACCGGCCTCACGGCATATATGGGTGGGATCGACGACGCGATCACCAATCATAAACTGGTGCCGAATGCGCTCTACTTTCTCGACCGCGATTACGCCGCTCAGGTTTCCGCTGCGATGGGGCCGACCGATGCGATGTTTCATGTCGGTGACTTCTACGAATTCGCGCCGGGCTGGCACGCGATGAACGTTCCCACCACCCTCCCCGATGGCCGACCGTGAGACTTTTGCTTTGAGCGACATCTACGCGATCCTCGCGCGCTACCCAAAGCAGCGGCCACCGCTGCCGCCCGCATACCAGGCGATCTACGAGCGCGAGTACAGGATGAACCGCGAGGGCAGCAGCTTCATCACCAGCATTTCGAGCGGACTCGAATCGTGGATGCACAAGCGGGTTGCCGATGCGCCGGCCGGCGACCTACTCGAGATCGGTGCCGGGACGCTCAATCAGTTGCAATACGAGGCGCCGCAGTCGCGCTACGACGTGGTCGAGCCGTTCGCGGCGCTTTATGCCGACAGCCCGGCACTGCCCACGATCACAAAGGTGTATGCCGACATAGGCGAGATCGCCGTCGACCAGCGCTACGACCGCATCACTTCGGTGGCGGTGCTCGAACATCTCAACGACCTGCCAGGCATCGTGGCGCGTTCGGCGCTGCTGATGAAGGACGGCGGCGTGTTCCAGGCAGGCATTCCCTCTGAAGGCGGCTTCATGTGGACGCTCGCCTGGCGCACGACCACGGGGGTAGCGTACTGGCTGCGCAACGGACTCGACTATGGAGTGCTCATGCACCACGAGCATCTCAACACCGCGGCGGAAATCGAGGCCGTAGTCGGCCAGTTCTTTGGCGAAGTGAAGGTGTCGCGCTATCCGCTGCCGATCCGGCAACTTAGCTTCTACAGCTACCTTGAAGCGCGCCAGCCGTTGCGCGATCGCGCCGCGCGTTATCTCGGAGTAGGCGCATGATCAACTTCTTTGCCCTCGCGCTAGTCATCGCCGCAAATGTTGGCGGCCAGTTGCTCTTCAAGGTCGCCGCTCAGCGCGTGGCCACCGAGAACAACGTCGCCGCGATGACTATCCAGCTGACCACTGTTCCGGCGATGTGGGGCGCGGTGATCCTCTATGGCATCACCATCGTCGCCTGGGTGTGGGTGCTGCGCACCGTCCCACTGTCGGTCGCCTACTCGGCCGTGGCGCTGGTGTTCGTGTTCGTCCCGCTGCTCGCGGTGTGGTTGTTCCGCGAGCCGCTCACGCCGCAATTCGTTGGGGGTTCGGTGCTGATCGCTGCCGGTGTGTTGCTGGTGCAGTGGCAGGCGCACTGAACCGGACCTATCCGCCGGCGCCGTGCTCCTAACCGTCCAAACACAATTTGAGGTTCTTGCGGGGCGAGGCGCTGTCGGGGAGAGACGATGGAACTTACTTTCGCGCCTCGCGGTTGACTGCCCGCCGCCAGCGCGCTAATTCAACAGTAAGTTAGCTGAATGAGTATGTTGAGGGGCGAAAAATGCTCGAAAAGACAGCCAAAGGCAACGATCTGCAACGGGGCGAGCGGCTGCAGATCATGCTGGAAGAGACCGAGTTGAAAGCGGTCGATGATTTTCGGTATCAGAACAGAATGCCCAGCCGGGCCGCCGCGGTACGGGAGCTTTTGCGCCGGGGCCTGGCGGCGGTCGGATATGGGCCTGCCAGCACGACCGACTCCAGTGCCTTTGGGGTGATCGATACGCCGAGCTCCATCGGCGGCGGCGGCCGCTAG
>JBDUDZ010000198.1:0-4438 GCA_040002635.1 Rhodoglobus sp. | reverse complement strand
GGTGCTCGCCGGCGCGGCGGCTTGGTTCGGCCTTTCCACTGTCCGCCTGGGAGCTGCGACATGAGCCGCCTTTTGATGACCATCGCCATGTCGGCCGTGCTGGTCGCATGCGGTGATAGCAGCACCGACATGGTCCGGTACGGCGCAAACCCGACGCTGCCGGCCCCGCAGCGCGGGTTGCTGCCGAACATGACGATCGCGAAGCCGGCACTGTGGGGCGACGAGCGGCCGACCGTGCCGCCGGGTTACACGATCGCCGCCATCGCCACCGACCTCAACATTCCGCGCCAGACGCTGGTGCTCCCCAATGGCGATATCCTGGTCGCCGAGGGCCGTGGCGGCGGCGCGCCGGCCCTCAAGCCCAAGGACGTGATCGCCGGCCGCATCAAGGCCCAGGGCAACACCTCGGTCAAGAGCGGCAACCGTCTGACATTGCTGCGCGACTCCGCAGGCGACGGGACATACAAGACGCGGATCGTCTTTGCCGAGGGTCTCAACGCTCCGTACGGACTCGCCCTTGTTGACGGCAAGCTCTACGTGGCCAACCAGGACGCGCTGGTGCGTTTCGACTACCAGGATGGCCAGACCAAGGCAAGCGCGCCGCCAGTGAAAGTGACGGACCTGCCGTCGGCGATCAACCATCACTGGACCAAGGCGTTGGCGGCGAGCCGGGACGGCCGGTTCCTGTACGTGGCCATCGGCTCCAACAGCAACATCACCGAGCGCGGCATGGAGGCCGAGGTCGACCGGGCCATGGTCTGGCAGGTAGATGCCAGCACCGGCGCGCACAAGCCGTATGCGACCGGCCTGCGCAATCCCACGGCGCTGGCGTTCCAGCCGGGGACGGGCGTACTGTGGGCGGTGGTGAACGAGCGCGACGAGCTCGGCCCCGACCTTCCCCCCGACTACCTCACCTCGGTCCGCGAAGGCGGGTTCTATGGCTGGCCCTACAGCTACTGGGGTCGCAACGTCGACCCGCGCGTGCGGCCGCAGAACCCGGGAAAGGTGGCCACCGCCATCACCCCGGATTACGCCCTCGGCACGCACGTCGCCGCGCTCGGCCTGAGCTTCTCGACACCGGCCATGGGGCCGCGGTTCGCCGAAGGCGCATTCGTCGGCGAGCACGGCAGCTGGAACCGCACTGACCCGGTCGGCTACAAGGTGGTCTTCGTGCCGTTCTTCGGTGGTCGACCGGCCGGCCCGCCGGTCGACTTCGTCTCCGGCTTTCGCGGGACCGACGGCAAGACCCGCGGCCGACCGGTCGGCGTGACAGTCGATTCACGTGGCGCCCTCATCGTTGCCGACGACTTGTCGAACACGATTTGGCGCATCAGCCCGAGTCGCTGACCGGGTCATGGCCATGTTTCGATTGGACGGCCGCACCGCGCTGGTGTGTGGCGGCACTGCCGGGATCGGCGCCGCCATCGCCGACCTGTTCACCGAGGCAGGCGCGAATGTGGTGGTGGCCGGCCGGCGACGCGTCGAAGGCCGGCACCGCGGCGTCGCGTTCGATGTGACCGACGACGGCGCGGTCGCAACCGGCGTCGCGCAGGCCCGCGAACTGTTGGGTGGCCGGATCGACATCCTGGTCAACAGCGCCGGCATCCTCAGCGAAGCGACGGTCGTCGAGATGACTCCGGCGTTGTGGAATGAGACATTGGCTGTCGATCTGACGGGCGTGTTCTACACCTGCCGCCATGTCGTGGCCGGAATGATCGAGCGGCGCTGGGGGCGCATCATCAACATCGCGTCGCAGCTGGGCATCAAGGGCGCGCCCTCGATGTCGCACTACGTGGCGGCAAAGGCGGGTGTGATCGGCTTCACCAAGTCGCTGGCGCTCGAGGTCGCCCAGCACAACGTGCTCGTCAACGCGATCGCACCAGGCCCCATCGAGACCGCGATGGTCGCCGGCGTCACCGACGAGTGGAAGAAGGTCAAGATGCGCGAGTTGCCTCTCGGCCGGTTCGGCATCGTGGAAGAAGTCGCACCGAGCGCGCTGCTGCTGGCGAGCGATCCCGGCGGCAATCTCTTCGTCGGCCAGACCCTCGGCCCCAACAGCGGGGATGTCATGCCCTGAGAACGGCAAGCCTCACGTCACGGAGCCTCGGCAGCAGCAGCGACAGAAAAGACGTGCCCACGACTTCACTGCAAGACCGGAAGCAGACCTTTTCCTGGTTTGTCTTCGGCCTGATGGCCAGTGTCACCTTCGTCGGCATCCTCTCCGAGCTTGTGCCATCGGGAATCCTGCCGCAGATGACCGAAGGACTCGGCGTCGAGGAAAGTCAGGTCGGCTTCATGGTGGGGGTCTACGCGCTGGCCTCCGCCGTTGCCGCCATCCCGCTGGTCAGCGCGACCCTGGCCTTCAACCGCAAGACGCTGCTGATGGTGCTGCTGGTCGGCTTCGCGGCCTCCAACCTCGTCGTCGGCGTCTCGTCGTCGTATCCGGTCATCATCGTTGCCCGCATCGTCGGCGGCATCTGCGCGGGCGTCATGTGGCCGATGATCGCGGCCTACGGCACGCGGCTGGTGCCCGACGACATGCATGGCAAGGCCATCACGGTGATCATGTCGGGCAACACCCTGGGCATCAGCATCGGTCTTCCGGCGATGACGGCGATCGGCCTCACGTTCGGTTGGCGCAGCGTCTTCATCGTCTTCGGCGTCGTCGTCATCGTCATCGCCGTGCTGTCGCAGCTCTACTTGCCCGCGGTCAAGGGAGAGCGACTCAGCAAGGGCAATTCGCCGCTGACGGTGCTGCAGATGCCGTCGATTCTGATCGTCTTGCTGTTGACCTTCCTGTCGGTCGCGGCGCACTACGGCATCTACACCTACATCACCCTGCTGGTGGAATGGATCGCCTTCCCCGGCGGCATCGGGATGGCGCTGCTGATCTTCGGAATCGGTTCCGTGATCTCGGTGGTGGTGTCTGCAAAGTACATCGACGCTCACCTGCGTCCCTTGATTGTCGTGTCGCTCGGTGCCGGTGCCGTCTCGATGGTCCTGTTCCTCGCCTTCCAGGGCACCGCCCTCGTGTCGCATGCGGCGTTTCTCTTCTGGGGGCTGGCCTTCGGTCCGCTCGTGACGATGTATCAGACCGCGGTAAGCAAGCAGGTCGAGCAAGCCAAGGACATCGCGACGTCGGTCCAGTCCAGCGTATTCAACCTTTCGATCATGGCCGCGACCTGGATAGGTGGAATGCTGTTAGGTCGTTTCGCGACGGGCGGCGTCAAGTGGGTCGTCTACCTGTCGCTGTCCTGTTTTGTCCTGGCCATCGTCGTGGCGTTCTTCGCCAGGCGAACGTTGCACCCTTCCTCGCCCGCACCCGTCACCCCTTGCAGGAGACAGCCATGAAGAAGTTCACCAACGCGCGGATCTACCGCCAGCACGACCAGCCCAGCGAGATCCTGTAGACAAGGGGGTGATCAAGCAGATCGGCCAGAACCTGCTCAAGGCAGAGGAGGAGATTGACCTTGCGGGTCGTCTTGTGATCCCGCCCTACGTCGATCCCCACCTGCATCTCGATTACGTCTACACCGCCCGCAGCGAGGGCGCCACCAACATGAGCGGCACGCTGTTCGAAGGCATCGCCCGCTGGCACGATGTCAAGAAGACCCAGACGCTCGAGGATGCGAGGGAGCGCGCGCTGAGGGGAATTGAGGAAGAGGTTTCCAAGGGCGTCCAGTTCATCCGCACGCACATCGACGTCGAGATCCCAAGCTGAGAGGATGTCGTCGGCGAGGTCGTTGGCTTCGAGCAGGTGACGGAAGTGGAGGATGGTCGTCTCGTCGGGGATCGCCTCGCCCAGTCTCAGCTGGGCGAAGGAGCGGCGCGAGGCGATCTCGTGCAGCGCCTCTTCATCGACGGATCGCTCAACGCAAACCAGTTCTGCATCAGGTGCACTCGCAGCATGAAGCCAATCGGGTACGGCCGGCGGCCACGGCCCGCGACCGGGTAGTGCGGCTCGAATCTCTCGCCTTGATCGGCGCCGCGGCAAGGTCTGTCGCTTCATCGATCTACACGCAGTTGCGCCGGCACCGGGGACTTGTGCAGCGTAGCCCCAGATAGGGATTTCCATCGTACGCATTCACGTCCGCACTCCCTACATTGGACAATTGAGAGCAGTTCACGTTATGCGCCCCGGACTTGCCGGTGGTAGGAACCGCCCCGAAACACACGACTGGAGATGCTATGTTCCGACCCCTTCGGATGGCAGCCTTTGCCGCGGGCGTGCTTGCCGCGGGCTCTGCTGCAGCAATCGACCTTACCGTCACCCACTTCGGCACCGGCATGTACGGAGTGCCATTCGCCGTGGCGCGCGAAAAGGGCTGGTTCAAGAGTGATGCCAAGATCGACGTCACCGGTTTCATCACCTCGGCGGGCGGTGGCACCACCATCCGCAACGCGCTGGCCTCGGACATCCCGTACGGCGAGGTGGCGT
>JBDUDZ010000197.1:0-4463 GCA_040002635.1 Rhodoglobus sp. | reverse complement strand
GTCGTCGGGGTCTTGGTGATGCCCGCCTTGGTGAACAGGTCGGTGCTGTACCAGATACCCTCCGGCAGCACCGCGGTAGGCAACCCGTAGATCTTGCCGTCAATTTTGAATGCGTCGAGCACGCCTGCCAGCGCCTTCTTGGTCGCGGCGGTCAACGAGCCGGTGAGATCCTGCACCTTGCCGGCCGTTACGACGTCGGCGAGCTTTCCGCCGCCGCGTGCCATGAAGATGTCCGGAGCGTCGCCCGAGTTCAGGGCGGTCTGAAGCTTGCCATCCATCTCTTCGTTCTGGATGGCCTGAATCTGGATGGTGACGTTCGGGTTTGCCTTCTCGAAGGCCTTCACCGTGGACTCCCAGTAGGCCTTGCCGTCACCCGTGGTCGAGTTGTGCCAGAAGGTCATTGTGACCTTGCCGTCACTCGCCTTGCCGGCGCTACACCCGCTGAGCGCGAGTGCGCCGACGGCGAGTAACGCCGCGGCTGTGAGCAGTTTCTTGGATTTCATGTGATTCCACCTTCTCTTCATTGAGTCGCGCCTCAGGTCGGGCGCGGGTGCACGTTGCCCACTTCGCAACGTTGCGAGTTGGGTCCTCCCCGGGCTCCAGGCCGTCAGGAGTACCCGGACCAGTCCGGATTTGGTCAGTGTTGCAGCGGCACGAAATCGTGTCAAACGTTTTCGAAAACCTTTTCTAAGCTGTACATTCGACTCTCATGGGACGCCGGCCGACGATCAATGATGTGGCTGCGGCCGCGGGAGTTTCCGTAGCCACCGTCTCCAAGGCGGTGAATAGCCGCTACGGAATCGCGAGCGAAACCGCAGCACGAGTGCTCAAGATTGTGCAGGAAATGGGGTACGAGTCAAGCCTCGTTGCCAGCAGCATGCGGTCGCGGCGCACGGGCGTTGTTGGTGTACTTGTGGCGGAATTCGAGCCTTTCAGCGCGGAAATCCTGAAGGGCGTCGGCGAGGAGCTGCGCGATTCGCACTACGACCTCCTGGCTTATGCCGGCTCGCACCAGGCCGAGGGGCCGGGATGGGAACGGCGCTCCCTGCAGCGCCTCAGCGGCACCCTGATCGATGGCGCGATCATGGTCACGCCCACGGTAGTGAGCGCGTCGGGGTACATCCCCGTGGTCGCGGTGGATCCACACACCGGGCGCGCCGATCTACCTACCGTGGAATCAGATAGCTTCGTCGGCGCCCGAATCGCCGTGCAGTACCTCATCGAATTGGGGCACACCCGGATCGGTTTCATCGGCGGCCGGCCCGATCTCCGATCTGCCACGTTGCGCGAGGCGGGCTATCGCCGCGCACTTGCCGACGCCGGCATCGCCTACAACCCCGCACTCGTGCGGGAGGGGCTCTACGAGCAGGAAACCGCTCGCGAACCGGCCATGTCTCTGCTGCGGTCCTCCGCGCGGCCGACCGCGGTATTCGCGGCGAACGATCTCTCTGGCATCGCGACGCTGCAGGCGGCCGCCGAACTCGGTCTGGAGATCCCGCGTGACCTCTCGGTGATCGGTTTCGACGACATCCCAGAGGCATCACAGATGACACCGCCTCTGACGACAATCCGCCAGCCCATGAAAACTCTTGGCGCGACAGCAGCGCGAATGGTTGTCGCCCTGATGGCGGGCGAGACACTCGAATCGACCCACGTTCTTCTCCCTACCAAACTCATTCCCCGCGCCACGACGGCCCCGCCGGCACGGTAAAAAGCGCGATGGCCACAGTTGACCGCAATCCGAGTACGCGATAGGTTGTGCTACACAACATTTAGCAAACGCTGCAAAGGAGCACCCCGTGGCCGTCCCCACCCCCACCCCCGCTGACAAGTTCTCATTCGGCCTCTGGACAATCGGCTACAACGGTGCCGACCCGTTCGGCGGTCCCACCCGCGCAGCGATGGAGATCGAGCACGTCGTCGAGAAACTCGCCGAGGTGGGCGCGTATGGTCTCACTTTCCACGATGACGACCTGTTCCCGTTTGGCTCCTCGTCCGCCGACCGCGACAAGTTCATCGAGCGCCTCAAGGGCGCACTCAAGGCGACCGGCCTCATCGTGCCGATGGTGACCACCAACCTGTTCAGCGCCCCGGTGTTCAAAGATGGCGGCTTCACCTCCAACGACCGCGACGTGCGTCGCTTCGCCATGCGCAAGGCCATGCGCCAGCTCGAACTGGGTGTCGAGCTGGGCGCCAAGACCTTCGTCATGTGGGGTGGCCGCGAGGGCGCCGAGTACGACGCCGCTAAAGACATCCGCGCAGCTCTCGAGCGCTACCGCGAAGCCGTCAACGTGTTCGGCCAGTACGTGACCGACAAGGGCTACGACATCCGCTTCGCGATCGAGCCGAAGCCCAACGAGCCCCGCGGCGACATCCTGCTGCCGACTGTCGGCCACGCGATCGCCTTCATCAACACGCTCGAAAAGCCTGAGCTGTTCGGCGTCAACCCCGAGGTCGGCCACGAGCAGATGGCGGGTCTGAACTTCGCCTCCGGCATCGCCCAGGCGCTCTACCAGGACAAGCTCTTCCACATCGACCTCAACGGCCAGCGCGGCATCAAGTACGACCAGGACCTCGTGTTCGGCCACGGCGACCTGCACAACGCGTTCGCACTCGTCGACCTCCTCGAGAACGGTGGCCCGAACGGTGGGCAGTCATACACCGGCCCCCGCCACTTCGACTACAAGCCCAGCCGCACCGAAGACGAGAAGGGCGTGTGGGAGTCGGCTTCGGCAAACATCCGCACCTACCTCCTGCTCAAAGAGCGCGCAGCCGCATTCCGCGCCGACCCCGAGGTGCAGGCTGCGCTCGCCGAGTCGCGCGTCGACCAGCTCAGCGTGACCACCATGGGTGCGGGCGAGAGTTATGACGACCTGCTCGCCGACCGTTCGGCATTCGAGGACTTCAACTCTGACGCCTACTTCAACGGCAAGGGCTTCGGCTTCGTGCGCCTGCAGCAGCTGGCGACCGAGCACCTGATGGGCGCGCGGTAGTCAGAAACGACGATTCGTCTCTGAACTGACGCGCGAAGAAAAGCAATTGCCCAAGACGATTCGTCGGACGCACCCTACTTCCATCGTTTGGAGCCACAAATGACACTCGTCGCCGGCGTCGACTCATCAACCCAGAGCTGCAAAGTAGTCATCGCGGATGCCGCGACCGGAGCCATCGTGCGCTCCGGTCGCGCGGCTCATCCCGCCGGCACCGAGGTCGACCCGCAGGCCTGGTGGGATGCCCTCCAGACCGCAATCACGGATGCCGGTGGGCTCGACGACGTGGCCGCGATCTCCGTTGGCGGCCAGCAGCATGGCATGGTGGTGCTCGATGACGGGGGCCGCGTCATCCGCCCCGCCCTGCTCTGGAACGACACCCGCTCGGCGCCCGCCGCTGCTGCCCTGATCGAGGAGTTCGGGGCGGCAGAACTCGCCCGGCGCTCCGGTTCGGTGCCGGTCGCGTCATTCACGTTGACCAAGCTGCGCTGGCTGGCCGATGCCGAGCCGGAGAACGCGGCGAAGGTTGCTGCGGTCGCGCTCCCACACGACTGGCTGACCTGGCGTCTGCGCGGTTTCGGCCCGGAGAACCCGAAGCTCGACGAGCTCACCACCGACCGCTCAGACGCGAGCGGCACGTCGTACTGGAGCCCCGAAACCGGCGAGTACGACCGCGGACTGCTCGCGGCGGCACTCGGCGAACGCGAAATCGTGCTGCCAAGGGTGCTGGGCCCGAGTGAGAGCGCAGGCACGGTGGCGGGCACAGGCATCGTCGTGGGCCCGGGCGCTGGCGACAACGCGGGGGCGGCATTTGGCCTCGGCGCTGCAACAGGCGACGTGGTGATTTCGATCGGCACGAGCGGCACGGTGTTCGCCGTCACCGATACCCCGATTGCCGACGAGACCGGCACCGTCGCCGGCTTCGCGGATGCCAGCGGCCAGTTCCTCCCGCTCGTCGCGACCCTGAACGCGGCGCGCATCCTCGACGCCATCTCGACCCTTCTCGGTGTCGACCACGACGAGCTCGGCCGACTTGCACTCGAGGCCGCGCCCGGAGCCGGGGGCCTCGTGCTTCAGCCCTACTTCGAGGGCGAGCGCACCCCCAACCGCCCGGATGCCACGGCCACCCTCTTCGGCATGACCCTGGCCTCAACGACCCGCGCCGACCTCGCCCGCGCCGCCATCGAGGGCATGCTCTGCGCCCTGGCCGACGGACTGGACGCCGTCACCTCGCGCGGCGTCTCGGCGAAACGCCTACTGCTGATCGGCGGGGCCGCCCAGAACCCGGCGGTGAGCGCCATCGCCGCACAGGTTTTCGCGCTGCCAGTCACGGTGCCGACCCCGGCGGAGTACGTCGCGCTGGGAGCCGCGCGGCAGGCCGCGTGGACTCTCGCCGGGCAGCTTCCCGACTGGCCGGTCGCCGCGGTGGCGACGCCTGCGGTCGACACTCACCCCGTCATCCGAGCGAACTAC
>JBDUDZ010000196.1:0-4478 GCA_040002635.1 Rhodoglobus sp. | reverse complement strand
CCTCGCGATGCTTTCACTACTCACACTGCCGACTTTGGCAGCGGGTGAGCAATGCGTCCCGACCCGTTACATCGACGGCGACACATTCGAATTTGTGCGCAATGACGAGCTCGTGAAGGTGAGGGTAGCTGGATTCGACGCACCGGAACGCGGCCAACCGTTCGGCCGCGTTGCCAAGGTCAATTGATGACGGCAGTTCGACAAATTTGATTCCAGCGCTACGTGCAAGGTTTTCGTAGGTCCAAATGTAGTCAAGCGTGCCGGCTTGCAGCATTCCAACTTGATCAGCCTCGCGCGGGCGCACGGGGGCGACCGGGGAGAGCCTGCGTGAGTTGCTGGACAGCGACGGATCGGGACTCGCAATGGGAACGCGATGGCAAACCGGCGATCTCGAGTCTCTTCGCGCCACCCTCGGCGTAGACGACGAGGGCACTGTCGTTCATTTCGATCTTGAGCGCGATGGGCCGCACGCTGTCATCGCCGGGACCACAGGCTCCGGCAAGAGCGAGGCGCTCGCCACCCTCCTGGCGTCGCTAGTGGCCAGTTACAGCCCGGAACGGCTTGCCCTGTTCCTCGTCGACTTCAAGGGCGGCGCCACGATGGCGCAGTTCGCTGAAGTTCCGCAGCTGGCGGGAAGCGTTACCGATATCGAAGCGGACCGCCAACTGGCGATGCGGGCGTTCACCGCCTTGGACGCCGAGATCGTGCGTCGCAAGCGAGTGCTCGGTGAGGCGCGAGTGTCGGATGTCGCGGCCTATCGTGTGGGCGGATCGCCGTTGGGCAAACTGCCCTCCCTGGTGGTGGTGATCGATGAGTTCGCGCTCCTGCTGCAAACGCACGGCCAGGCAAGGGCACGACTCGACGCGGTTGCGGCGCAGGGGCGTAGCCTCGGCATCCATCTCGTTCTGGCGACACAGAATCCGAGCGGGGTGGTTAGCCCAGCGATCCGCGCGAATACCAACCTGTGGTTCGCCCTCCGAGTGGTCGGAGAGGCGGAGTCCCGCGAGATCATCGGTCGACCGGATGCCGCGGCGATCGCGGTGGAGACACCAGGACGCGGCTATCTGCGCCGGGGTGCAGAAGACCGGCTCCGCACCGTGAACGTCGCACGTGTCACCTCCGTCTCGCGGGCGGGTCGGGTGCGGGTATCGTCCTTCGCCGATGCTGTGCCCATCACGTCCGTTCAAATCGATCACGTCACCGGACCAAGCGACCTCGAACTGATCACCGCGGAGGCGCAGCACACGGGCAAAGAGCTGCACTACGCGCCCGTTCGTGCGTTGTGGCGACCCCCGCTGCCTGCGCTGCTCGGTCCTGACGCCGTACCCGAGCACGAGGAGTTGGCGACCGGCGCGCGCCTGCTCGCCCTGTTGGGAGTCGTCGATGACCCGGCGCAGCAGCGGCAGGACGCCCACATCGTGGACCTCTCCAGCGGCAACCTGCTCGTCACCGGTGGGCCAGGAGCCGGTCGGACGACCGCCCTCCAGCAGGTGGCCGCATCGCTGATTGAGACGCATCCCCCCGGCAGCGTGCATCTCTACGGTCTCTCGATGTCGAACTCGCTCGACGGACTCTCGGGAAGTCCGCACGTGGCCGGGATCGTGCACGCCGATGATCGCGAACTCCTCCAGCGGCTGGTCGGAAGGCTGGGGCGAGAGCTCGAGGCCCGTCGGGCCGGGGGCCGGTCGACGGGCGATGCGGCCGATGCGCGAATAGTGCTGCTCGTCGACGACTTCGGAATGCTGCGTGATGCGCTCGAGAGTGATCCGCGGGCTGGCCTGTCCGACACCTTCACCGCGCTTCTCACAGGGGGGCGCACGGTGGGCATCCACGTCGCGCTCACGAGCTACGCGCCCACAGATATCCGCGTCAATCTTCTCGGTACCTTCGGGCACCGCGTCGTACTGCGTTCACAAGACCGCAGTGACTACCTCGCCGTCGACTGGCGAGTCGGGCCCGATGACACCGTGCCCGCTCTTCCAGGGCGCGGGATCGTCACCGGACCGCGTGAAGTGCAGATCGTGTTTCCCGACCTGGAACGCTCGCGCGATCTCGCCACCGCATGGCCGACCAACGGCGGGCCGCACCCGATCCTGAGACTGCCGCGGGAAGTTTCACTGGAGGGGCTCCCACAAGGGGACCAGGCGGAGGAGCTCGTCATAGGGCTGGGCGGGCTCGAGGCAGAACCCGTATCGCTGAGAATCGGTGCCGGTCAGCACCTGGTCGTCCTCGGGTCCAATGGCAGTGGTCGGAGTTCGACACTCCTGGCGCTGGCCTTCGCGGCCGCGCTACACCCGACGAGACGCGTTGCGGTGATTGCGCTGCGTCGGGGGCCTCTCGACGCGCTGCGAGGCAATCCATCTGTCGTAGCGTTCGCCGACAGCGCGGCGACAGTGGATGCTGTGCTGACGGCAGCAGAGGGGGGCCGGATGCTGGTGATCATCGACGACGCCGACGCGTTGCCTGCCGCATCCGCTGATCGGCTCGATCGACTCGTTCGAGCGGCACGCGACATCGATGTGCGGATCGCGATCGCCGCGGGGACCAGCACGTGGAGCCGGATGTTTGATCCGTGGGCCAGGCAGATGACCAGCAGTCGGCGCGCGATCGTGTTGAGCGACTACACCGAAGTCTTCCCGCAGTTCGACGTGCGGGTTCCGCCCGCCGTTGCTCCGGATGCACCGGGACGCGGCTACCTGATCGCGAACGGGTCGGCGGTGCAGCTTCAGCTTGCGTTGCCGAGCTTCTCTACCCGTTCGTAAACGAGTTCGCTCCGACCGAGCCGCAGGACGTCGCCTTCCGCGAGAGTCGCAGTACTGATGAACTCTCCGTTCAGCATTGTTCCGTTGCGAGAGCCCAAGTCTTCGACCTGGTGACCGGCGCGTGTCGTGGCTACCCGGGCGTGCCGAGAGCTGATGCTGCCCTCGCTGATCACGACGTCGCAGTCGTCGCCGCGGCCGATAGTGATGTTCGCACGATCGAGGGCGACAGTGCTTCCATCGGCGAGCCGGAGGCCGAACCCGCGGGTGATCGCATCCCTTTGCTGAACCGTAATCGTGCGCGCAACGCCCTTAACGGGAGGCTGCGGAAGGAGGTCTTCTGACTGCCGCAGCACCCTCAGTTCGAGCGCGCGCAGTTCCGGGCCTGGCTCGACACCGAGTTCGTCGCGAAGTGCGGTCCGGATGCCCCGCAAGGTATCCAGCGCCGCAGCCTGCTCCCCGGCCTGATAGCGGGCGAGCGCCAATAAGCCCCACAAGCGCTCCCTGAGCGGCTTCTGGGCGGTGCGCCGTGTCAGCGCAGGGATGACGGCGCGCGCCTTGCCCAGCATGAGTTCCAGTTCGCTCGCGTCCTCGAATGTCTCCAGTTCGAGTTGATTGAGGTACTCGGCGCGCACGCGAACGCCTTCGCTCGGGTCGAAGTCGGAGAGGGCCGGGCCACGCCACAGTCGCAGAGCCTGACGGTACCCCTCGATCGCCGTCTGCGGGTTTCCCGTCGCTGCGGCAGCCGCGGCATCCCGGCGTCGCGTCAGGAAGTCGTCGCGGTCTAGAGCGTTGTCCGGCAGTTCCAAGAGGTAGCCCCCGGGGGACGTCTGGATCGTGAAGTCCGCGTCTCGCTCCCGGAGTGCACGGCGTATCGCCGCGACGTAGACCTGGATCCCGTTTGCTGCGGTGGGGGGAGGTGAGTCCCCCCAGAGCACCTCCATGATCTCGTCAGGATGCACGTGCCGCCCGTGCTCAAGTGCGAGCAGGGCGAACAAAGCCCGGACTTTCGCTCCGGCTACTTTGACCTCCCCACCCGGTGCGGTGATGATTAGCGGCCCGAGCACCGACACGGCATAGGCCGCATCCCGGTCGGCTACCACGCGATCTCCCCGTCAGACTCTTCGGCGAGACGAGGTCCGAACTCCTTCACTAGAAGCTCGGCGTCGGCGAGAGTGGAGGCGAGGATGGTCGCGCGCGTCGTCGCACGGCGAAGCGCCGCGGCGAGCTGCTCGGGATTGCTCGCCGACAGAGGTTGGGCACCGCCGCCCATGAAGGCGCTCAACGTTTCACGGTCCGCGTCTCGTCCGATGGCAACCGCGGCGCGCATTGACTGGGAGCCCATCGTCGTCGACAGCAACTCACGCAGGCTCGGGGCGAAGTCATCCGTCGGCATTCCGTCTGACACCAGGATGATCGCCGGCGGCAGCGCGTCGGGTTCCATCGGCGGGCTCTCGAGCGCGGGGCGAAGCAGATCGAGCGCCTCGCCGAGGTCAGTGAATCCGGCCGCCGTCACATTGGTCCAGCGAAGCTCCTCAATCGGTGTGGGCGTGGCAACGTGCCAGCGCGCTCCCGACGAGAAGGTGATGACACGCACGAGCAGGTGTGCGTGCGGGTTGGATTCGTTCACCTCGCCGAGGTGCGGTAACGCCTCGCGCACCGCGGCGTTGAGGGCCGCGATCTTGCCGTCCTTCGACATCGATCCCGAGCAGTCCAGCA
>JBDUDZ010000195.1:0-4514 GCA_040002635.1 Rhodoglobus sp. | reverse complement strand
GGGAGTGCTGCTCGCGCCGTAAACCCGGAAGTTCTCTTCGCTGAGCGGAGCCGGTTTGGACGCGAAGCCACTCATGGGCCCCCGCTGAGTAGACCGCCGCGTCGCCTTTGCCTACGGATGCACCTGCGCAAAACCGCGACGGGGATGCGGCTCAGTAGGGGAGTCAAATCCCACCGGTTGCGCCAACGTCAAGAAGACCGTCCCGGTGGGGCGGTCTTCTTTCGTTGCACACAGGTCATTTTGGCCCTGGCATAACCGGACTGGACGTGCGGCACCTCGTGCAGCAGATCGTGTCGGCAAATCACAGCAAACTGCGAATAGAATCGGGCGGGAGTGTAGCCACCGCCGTCACGCTCACCCTGCCTGAGTCCTCGGCAGGCGTAGAGACGCTCATTCTTCTCACGGTCACTCGTCCAGAGTGCCAGCGTCGTGCATTCGCACGGTGGAGCTCCCCGAAAGGAACTGACGATGCACAAGCGAGGTGGTCCCAAACCCGTTGCACGTAACGCGGTGGCCGGCAGGTGCCCGTTGGCCGGCGGACAGTCTCGCACCTCATGAAAAAGCTGTCGAGTGCTCGCCTCCGTCGGATCGCCAGGTCTGAAATCAACGCCTACTGGCGCGAACAGCCAATTCGACCCAACACCGTTCTCTACGAGTCGTTCTCCGGAAGCGGGATGTTGTGTAATCCCGAAGCCATCTTCCGTGAGCTTCTCAACGCACCTGACATGGCTCACCTGCGCCATATCTGGGTGCTCTCAGAACCGCGGCGCGATGTGGCAGCGCTGGCAGAATTTGCCCGAGACTCGCGAGTCACCTTCGTTAGCTATGGGTCGGCGGCCTACATGCGCGCGCTGTCGACTAGCCAATTCCTCATAAATAACGCCACATTTCCTCCGAGCTTCGCTAAGCGGCCGGGGCAGCAATACATAAACACCTGGCACGGAACCCCGCTGAAAAAAATGGGTTACGACATGCCGAACGGCCCACGCGAGGCCGCGAACGTCATGCGCAACTTCCTGGCTGCCGACTATCTCATTTCGGCGAACCCCGTCATGACCGACATGTACCTGCGGGCATACCGGCTCAAAGGCATCTACCGAGGCACGATTATCGAAGAAGGGTACCCACGCATCGACCGTCAGACGTTGACGGCCGCCGCGATCGCTTCCGAACGCAGGAAGCTGACCGACGCCGGGGTGCTGATCGGCGACCGGAAGATCATTCTCTACGCGCCAACGTGGAAAGGATCGAGTTTCTCGCGCCCCGAAGACGATCTCGACACTCTTGCCCAACACGTCACCGAGCTGACGAGCCTGATCGACTCCACCGAGTATGTCGTGCTCCTCAAAACCCATCAAGCGATTTACTCTCTGGGTCGTGACCGCTCTGATGTGAGCGGTGCGCTCGTGCCCAACGAGATACCTACCAACGTCATCCTGGGCCTGACGTCGATCCTCATCACTGACTACTCCAGCATTGCCTACGACTTTCTCGAGACCGGCAGGCCTGTGCTCTACTTCATTCCGGATTTGGATGAATATGAAGCGTCGCGCGGCGTGTACATCGCGCCCGCGGACTGGCCAGGTCCGGTTGTCACCTCGATCCAGGAGCTATCGACCGAGATTGCGGCCGCGTCGAGCGTGCCCAGCGCACAATATGACGAGCGGTATCGCGCGACAAGCCAGATGGTCGTGCCCTACGACGACGGGCACAGCACGCGAAGGGTAATTGACGTCGTGTTCCGGGGGCAGCGGGAGGGCCTGCGCCTGCACGAGCCAGTCGACGATGGACGCACGTCGATCTTGATCTACCTCGGGGGAATGCGGTCAAACGGCATAACCACTTCCGCCCTGAATCTCCTGGCGTCCATCGATCACGACCGGTTCGACGTTTCGGCCTTCTACCCCGCCGACTACTCCGCTGACGCGATAAACAACCAGTTGGCGATCGACCGACGTGTGCGCCAGTTCCCGAGGGTCGGGGGGATGAACGGGCCGAAGGTAGACCAGCTACAGCGGTTTGTCGACTATCGGCGCGGGTTGATGCGCCGCCACGATCGAACCCCGCGCCGGAAGAAGCTCTGGGACGACGAGTGGACTCGGTGCTTTGGGGCCGAGACGCGGTTCGACCACGTTGTCGATTTCAGCGGATACGGACCATTTTGGTCGGCTCTGCTCCTGCATGCGCCGCGAGCGATTCGATCGATCTGGTTGCACAACGACCTCGCTGCAGATGCTCATCGTGTGGTTCATGGGCGCAAACCTATGCACCACAGCCTCACGCAGGTGTTCACCCTCTACGAGCAGTTCGACCACCTTGTCTCAGTCTCAACCGAGCTGTCCGACATCAACAAGAAATCACTCGGCGCCTACGCCGACGCAGCAAAGTTCATTTCGGCGCCGAACACCATTGACTCGACGCTGATTGCGTCGAACATGCGCGAGCCCATCGAGGGTGAGGCGCGCGAGTTTCTTGCCCAGAAAAAGTCGCACACCTTCATCTCGGTCGGGCGCCTATCGCCGGAGAAGAATTTTGCGCGCCTGATTCGCGCGTTCGCTCAAGTTCACGCCAACCACCCCGCAACACAATTGCTGATTGTCGGCGACGGGCCGCTCGCGGCCTCCCTGCGCGAATTGGTCGACAGCCTCAATCTGGGCGAATCAGTTCTTCTTGTGGGCCACGCCAACAATCCATATTCCCTCATGGCGGCATCGAGTTGTTTCGTGCTCTCCAGCGACTATGAAGGTCAACCCATGGTGCTCCTTGAAGCCCAAATTGTGGGGCTACCTATCGTCACGGTTGACTTCGCGTCGGTGCGAGGCGCGTTGCCGCCCGGTGTCGGCCTGATAGTTGAGCAGTCGGATGCCGCGCTCGCGTCCGGAATGGAGGCTTACCTGCGAGGGTCAGTGCAATCGTCAACCTTCGACGCCAGGGCTTACCAGCGTGAGGCGGTCGCCGCGTTCACTGCAGCAATTGGCGCACACGCTGGATGAGGCAGTGATAAGTAGGGCAGGCTAACCTAAATACGCAAGCCGGCGCCGAGAAGAGAGTCACAAGATGAATACCGTTGACATCGCAGTTCTGGGTGCGATTGCCGGATTCACGATCTTCCTTGGCATGCCGATCGGTCGGTTGCGCTCGGCTTCACCGACTCTTCGGGCGGTTCTCAACGCGATTACGATCGGCATCCTTGTCTTCCTGCTGTGGGATGTGCTTGACCACGCTCATGAACCAGTCGGCGCTGCCCTCACCAGCGCAGCAATCGACAAGACGACCTCCTTCGCCGACTTCTTCGGGCTAGCTGCCCTCCTGTTTGTCATGTTCGCCGTGGGGTTGGTCGGTCTCGCGTTCTACGACGCTCGGGTGGGCCGGCGAGTCGCCGCTCGCGCAAGCGCGAACGGCGAGCACCGTGCGGGCATCCTCCGGCTGGGGGAGCAGCCCAGCCGGCTGGCCTTTATGATCGCTGTCGGCATCGGCCTGCACAATTTCTCTGAAGGGCTCGCCATCGGTCAGTCAGCTGCAGCTGGCCAGATCAGCCTCGCACTGGTATTGGTGATCGGCTTTGGCCTCCACAACGCGACCGAGGGGTTCGGAATCACAGCGCCCCTGGCCGGGGACACCGTGCGTCCTTCCTGGGGACAGCTCGCTCTCCTTGGCATCATCGGCGGCGGCCCGACCGTGGTGGGAACCCTCCTGGGGCAGGTTGTCGTTAACGACGCCGTGTCGGTGGCTTTCCTCGCCTTGGCGGCCGGGTCGATTCTCTACGTGATCATCCAACTCACCGGCGTCGCCCTCAAGCAGCAGCATAGATACTCGCTTTACCTTGGCGTGACCGGCGGAGTCGTCGCCGGATTCGTTACCGACTTCATCGTCACGGCCGGTGGCGCCTAGCAAGTCGGTGCGGTCGCGACGACCTGCAGAGCCGACGAACCGGGCGCGCCCACGATATAGAGTTCGAGACAGTTAATTTGAAGCCTGCGTTCAGAAACCGAGGGTTTCCCAGAGCGGAAGGGTCGTGTTTTTGAGAACCAGCCGATTCAGGGAAACGTATGGTCCGTACGCTCTGGTCGCCGGCGGTTCCTACGGATTGGGCGCCGCGTTCGCGGAGGGGATCGCGCGACGGGGAGTCAACCTCGTGCTTCTCGCGCGCGAGGAAGAGCGCCTGAACGCGACGGCGGCCCGCCTGAAGGAAACCTACGGCGTCGATGTTGTTGCTGTCGTGGCAGATATGACCGACTACGACAGCGTGAAAGAACAGGTACGCAAGCTCGATGTTTCTATCGGACTTCTTGTTTACGACGCCGCATACGCACCCATTGGCCGATTCGAAGACGCGACCGAAGATCAACTGGCCCAAGCTGTAGCGGTCAACGTTCGGGCGCCGCTGCTCATCACGAAGCTGCTCTCGGCGCCGATGATTGAGCGAGGCCATGGCGGCATCGTGCTCATGTCGTCGCTTGCCGGGTCGCAGGGCAGCCCGAACATCGCGGCATATGCGGCAACGAAGGCGTTCA
>JBDUDZ010000194.1:0-4529 GCA_040002635.1 Rhodoglobus sp. | reverse complement strand
TGCGCGAGGCGCGCGACGCTTTCGAGAAGAGCTACTTCGAGTTCCACCTCGCCAAGGAAAACGGCAGCATGACCCGCGTCGCCGAAAAGACCGGCCTGGAGCGCACCCACCTGTACCGCAAGCTCAAGCAATTGGGAGTCGACCTCAGCCGCAACAAACGAGGCGCAGGCGGCAACTGACCAGCCATCTGCGAGCAGCTATAATCGCCGACTCACGTCTGGCACCCAGCGCGTGATACAGGCCAAGTAGCTCAGTTGGTAGAGCAGCGGATTGAAAATCCGCGTGTCGGTGGTTCGATTCCGCCCTTGGCCACCAAGATTGAAGTCCTCGTCCATCAAGGACTTAGCAGACGGCGGCTACGAAAGTGGTCGCCGTTTTGCGTTTTACGCGCCTGTTCTGGCAGCGTTCTGGCAGACACAGAGCAATCACGACAAGAACGCATCCTTTATCTTTGCGGCCTCACCCGCCAATTTGGTCAGGCGAGCAGCCTGCCCCATGACGAAATCGCGAAGCTGGCCCGCAAAGGCCCGCTCCTCGTCACCTGCATAGTCGCCTGCCAATGCCTGTGCCATTGCATGCTCGTTCGCCAGCTTGGCCAGCCGCGTGGCTTCGCGTTGGAGCAGGCGTCGGTCGATCTTGCATCGCTGGGCAAAATCGGCCAGCTGAAACGCTCCCACCTCCTTCAGCGAAAACGCGTCGCCCCAGGCCATGGCCAACTCATGGTCGATGTCGGGGTACTGCACCACGCTGACCAGGTCGTACCAGGGCGCCGGCTCCAGTCCCTGGCGCCGAACGAAGAACGAGAAGTTCTTGCCATGCGCGTCGCTGTTGCCAATCAAGAACTGAAACAGAGCCCACCTCAGCAGGGTCAGGCGTGCCGCGGCCTTGTTGACCGTCTGCTCAACGCGGTCGAACAAGACTTCGAAGCTCACGCCTTCGCGGATGTTGCGGACATGCTCGCCGCTCCCGAAGTTCCGCTCGTACTTGTAGCTCGCTGGCAGGTCCGAGGCCTGGCACGCATCGACGATGTGCAGACGCTGCACTGCCGGCCCTTCGGCGCCTTGTACGGCGACGCGGTCGAAGCGACCAACGACCAGCACTGGCCTCGGAGTCCGATAGATGCTGACCTCGGCGGCTGGCAGGCCCATCCTTCGGGCAAGCGACATGCAGAAGTGCTCGTTGACGACGAGATGTGGCGTCGCCGGCCGGCCCGGCTCCGGCTTGAGGATGTGCGTCGACGCCAATGGGGGTTCGACAAGGAAGATGCCTCCGCCGCCGTCGAGAGGGCGGTCGAGGTAGACCATCAGCTTGTCCTGGACGCCCGCGATGGACATGCGGACCTTGCCATCCCAAACCGCCAGTGGAATCGCGGCGCGGTCGGTCAACCGCTGGTCCAACTCTTCGCGGGTCACCAGCCGAGGGGGTGCGGCGGCGACAGAGGGCGGTTGCTCGTTCGGCGGCCAGAATCTGAACGCCCCCGTGGTCTCGGTGCCCAGTGCGTTGATGAGCCCGAAGATGTTCGACTTCGACACGTGGTACGTCGTTGCCGTGATGTCGAGTGCGCGGCCCTCGGGCAGCAAGTTCTCCACGAAGCGCTTCAAGGCGCCGACGGCGTAGCCGCTCTCGGGCGGCTCAAACGGCAGCGCGGGCGACAGCGGGAACGCCCGCGGATCGGCGACCCAGTCGCGTTCGTAGCTCAGCGACCATCGGTCACTCAAGGGCTCGTAGCTGAGGATGGCGACCTTCTGACTGTCGGCCCAGATGGAGAGTGAGTGCACCGAGGCGGGCGCCGAGGTCATGACCGCTCCGTGTGCACGGTGCTCGGCTGTGTCACCGACTGCAGCCAAGGGTGGTCTTTGGGGCTGACGATCAGGGCCAGGCCCAAGCCGTCCAACACCGTCAGCAGCTTGTCCAGCCGCACTGAACCTTTGCCGTTCTCCAGGCGTGACAGCAAATCCACCGAGACGCCAGTCAACGAAGCTGCATCATCAATACGGAGCGCCTGCTCGCGTCTTCGAGTTCGCACTGCCGGGCCGAGGTCGGCGACCGTCGTGATGCGCAGTGGCTGAAGCGGGGCGGCTGGGGCAGTGGTCATTTCGGGATTTCCGCGATTGGAGGTGTTTTGGGCACCAGAGAGAATAATTTCTGGAATTCCGAAACTATGCCATATCGAGTAGGCTAATTTCATAATTACTGCAATTCCGAAATTAAATCTGAATTAGCTCGCAAATTGCCATTGAGACTGAAATTCCGAAATAACTTCGAAGCGGACGCGCGGAACGCCTGCATCGATCTCCATCCATGTCATTGCGCTGTCGGGTCACTCCGGTCGCCGTCAGCGGCACCTCGTCCCTCGCCTCATGCAGACCGTCGCAATCTGGTTTGCACGCCCCGAGCCACTGCCTAAAGTTCACTCCAACGCAACCCACAAACCCCGCTGGAGCCCCTCATGATCGAACGCTACATTGCCCCCACCCTGACCTTCTCGGTGCTGATTGCCGGCCACGTGGCGATCGCGATGGCGCTGTTCACGACTCCCGCGGTGCGGTCAGCCGATCAGGTTGCCAAGACCCCGGTGATCCAGCTCGAAGCGGTGGTCATCACAGGCAAGCGCGTCTCCTGAACGCTTCTCCGCCACAAAAAAAGGGCCGGCTAGGAGCCGGCCTTCTTTGTGCCCGAAGAGTTTGACTTCAGTTCACCGTCTCTTCATTCGCCAGCCGGTTGCAATACATCAGCAACTCGTCGATCTCATTGGACTTGTCGAACACGCAATCCGCACCCAGCTCCATGCAGCGCGTGCGCATCTCAGGCGTGGCGTGGTTGCTGAACACCACCCACTTGGCTGGTCGATACACGCCAGCCCCGGCCTTGAGCACGCCCAGGCCAGAGCCTCCCTTGAGGTAGATATCGACGATGACGAGATCGCAGCCGCTGTTGGGCTTGTCGATCCAGGTCAGCGCGGTCAATTCGTCTTCGGCCGTGCCCACCACCTCGACAGGCGCCGACTCCTCCAGCAGCGAGATCAGGCTCTCGCGGATGACGGCACTGTCTTCGACGATGTAGGTTTTCAGTGTGTGCATGCCCTTGTCCCTGGTTGATGAGAGGTCGAAACCTCAACGCATGCGGACTTCGCCGTGCTCGCCAAGATCTCGCGGCGCTCGGCCGGTGATGGCGGCCTTGGCCATGGCAAAGAGCTGAACCAGCTTGCTGGATTTCACGTCCCAATAGTTGGCGTGGACGATCTGCACCTGCACCAAGGCCAGATCGGGGTCGGTCACACCGCCCGGAAACCAGGCTTCGTTGAACTTGCTCCAGAGCTGCTCTTTCTTCGCCAGGTTCTCCACGACGCGTGCGGTGCCCGAAACAGAGATGTAGCTGTCTTTGCCGGGGTGTGCGTACACGACGTTCACCGTGGGCTCAACCGTCAGGTCAGCCACCGGTTCACCTGCACGCGACATGAAGAACCACAGGCTGCTGTCTTCATCGACCTTCTTGTTTTGAGTGGTCATGGGGCGTGCATGCAGATGACCGTTGCTGTGACGCGTGGTGAACATCGCGAACTTGATGTCTTTGATCAGGTCCCAAAGAAGTTCGTGGGAAGAAGAAGTGTCTTGTTGGCTCATGGGGTGTGCCCTTTCAGGTAAGGCCAAGGGGAGGGCAATCAGATTGCCCGGATGTGAGAATCATTGAACCAGCACTACTGGTCTGTTGGGATCAGCGGTGAGCCCCTCTGCTTGTAGGAGTCGTCTGGTCTTGGCCCGGCTGCGGAGCCTGCATTTCACGCTGACTGATCTGCTCGCAGGCGCTGACATCCGGTAACAGGCGCAGGCACCATTCCTGCTGCAATTACGCTTTGCGCGTTGCTCGCCTGTGGCTTGACGCAACCCGTCATGCCACGCCCCGGGCGGCGACGCGAATTGCTACTCTTGCACCCCAAACAGGAAGCCCCATGCCGCTTGCCAGCCCCTCCCCCGAACGCCGTTCGGAGCCCCGCAAGACCGAGCCAGCGGCCTCGCCCCGTCGTGCAGTCAGCCGGCACTGGCAAGCCGTCGCAATGGCCGCATTGTTCAGCGCGGTGCTGGCGGGTTGCGGCGGCAGCAGCGGCGGTGGCGACCAGGCGGCTTCCGCGCCGTCGCCCAATGTCCCGGGGCCGACTCCGCCTGACCCGACGCCCACCTCGCAACGTGACGCCGTGCGCCTGGCCGATCAGGCGAGCTTTGGCCCTACCGAGGCGCTGTTGACCAGCATCAAGGCCAAGGGTGCGCCCACCTGGGTTGCCGAGCAGATGGGGCTCAAGACATCGAGCTACACCGGTGGCGCCGGCGGCGAGATCCACCAGTACACCGCCGCGGGCGAGTTCTGCGACAACAAGGGCAGCAACTGTTGGCGCGACTACTACTCGACCGAGCCGCTGCTGTGGGACTTCTACCGCAATGCCATCAAGCAGCCAGACCAGCTGCGCCAGCGCGTGGCTTTCGCGCTGCAGCAGATCGTCGTCGTCAACAGCCTCGACGTCAGCGGCAACTACG
>JBDUDZ010000193.1:0-4573 GCA_040002635.1 Rhodoglobus sp. | reverse complement strand
CTGCCCAGCGAGCTGGTCCGGTCTGCACAGCGGGGGCCCATTCGATTCACTCCACTGTTATCGAATTGAAGAAGGAACCCACCTCTTCCGGGGCGAACGCCTTCTTCAATTTGAGCGGATGACGGGATCCCCTACTGAGCCGCCTGCCCAGCGAGCTGGTCCGGTCTGCACAGCGGGGGCCCATTCGATTCACTCCACCAAATTCAGATAGGAATGGCGCCCACCCTTCGGGCGAGCGCCATTCCTATCTGAGCGGATGACGGGAATCGAACCCGCGCTATCAGCTTGGGAAGCTGAAGTTCTGCCATTGAACTACATCCGCGCGCTGGAGCTGGGAGAGAAGGCCATTTCTGGCCTTCGCAGCGACGCCAGCGCTCACAAGCGTCTCGCTTGTGAGAACCAACGATCTGCAGCCCAACGAGCTACCCCCTCAGTTTAGCTAGTCTGTTCCCCATGCTGCTTTCCGATCGCGATATCCGGGCCGAACTCGCGGCGGGCCGCATTGGCCTCGAACCACTCGACCTCGAGATGGTGCAGCCGTCGAGCATCGATGTGCGGCTCGACCGCTTCTTCCGGCTGTTCGACAACCACAAGTATCCGTTCATCGACCCGGCCGAACAGCAGCCCGACCTCACCCACTTGGTCGAGGTCGGTGCCGACGATCCGTTCATCCTGCACCCCGGCGAGTTCGTGCTGGGCTCCACCTTCGAGCTAGTGACCCTTCCGGATGACGTCGCCGCTCGCCTCGAAGGCAAGAGCTCCCTGGGTCGGCTGGGCCTGCTCACCCACTCCACAGCCGGCTTCGTCGACCCGGGTTTTTCCGGCCACGTGACCCTCGAGCTCAGCAACGTGGCGACCCTGCCGATCAAGCTCTGGCCGGGCATGAAGATCGGCCAGCTCTGCTTCATCCGCACGTCGTCAGCCGTGGAAGCGCCGTACGGCTCAGGCCCTTACGGCAACCGCTATCAAGGCCAGCGGGGCCCCACCGCGTCACGCAGTTTCCAGAACTTCCACGTCACCGACGTGCGCTCCACAGATGCGGGCGCGCCGGGCGCCTAGCCCTCGGTTCGGCTCGAGAGCCCGTCGACGAACCCGAGGATGGCCGAGGCCAGCCGCTCGGGTGCCTCCAGCGCGACGTAGTGCCCGACGCCCTCCAGGACGGTACGGCTCACAGGCGCCGCCGACACCTTGTCGAAAGTGTCGGCGGTAGATGGGCCGCCCGAAGCTCCGATCGCGAGAACCGGCACGCTGACCGGGGAAGCCTTAGCCAGCGCTTGGAGTTCATCGCCATCCGCGAGGGCCGAGCTGTACAGCCCCGACGCCCCGCGCCAGCCGCCCTGCACGCCATAGGCGCGGGCGAACTCGTTCCGGTCATCGTCGGAGATCGTTTCTCCGTCGCGAGTCATCTTCTCAAACGCCCAATCGATAAGTTCGCGCTCGCGGCCGCGCAGGAGCATTTCGGGGATCCCCGGCGTGACGAGAATCCGGATGTACCAGGTTCCGGCCAGCTTTTCGAAGCCGAACCCGGCGAGACCGGTTTCGATGGCGGTGACGCTGAGGAGTTCTTCCGGATGCGTGGCAGCGAGTCGGAAAACTGTGCCTCCGCTGATGTCCTGCGTGGTGATGTGCACGGGTCCGATGCCGAGAGCGCCGATCAGCTGGTGCAGGTCTTCCGCGCTGGCCGCGCTGCTGTAGTCGCCCTCGTTATGCGATGAGTCGCCGAACCCGCGCAGGTCGACAGCGAACACACGGTGCTTCTCTGCCAGCAGCGGCATGAGCTTGTGGAACGCCCAAGAGGTTTCCGGAAACCCGTGGACCAGCAGGATCGGGGATCCTTGCTCTCCCGCGGAGAGGTAGTGCAGTTCTGTGCCGTTGATGGCAGCAGAGCTATGAGTGATTTCGTTAGACAACATAGTTGTCGAGTATAGACAACTATGGTGTCTATGTCTACGGTGACGACTTACGCTTTCCCCATGACAAGACCCGGACCCCAGCTCGCGCTCCTCCTCCTCGGCAGCTATCGGAAGTTGGCGGATGTGGCGCAACAAGAACTAGCGACCCGTGGCTACCCGGATCTTCGGTCGTCGCTTCACTACGCGATGAGCGCGATCGATCGGGGCGCGACCACGGCATCAGATCTCGGCAGGGCACTCGCGGTATCCAAGCAGGCTGCGTCAAAGACCATCGCGGTGCTTATCGAGCGTGGGTACGTGTCGGTCGACCAGGATCCAACAGATGGTCGACGTCGACACCTCAGGGTGACCGAGCTGGGGCGGGAGGTCACACTCGAGGGAGAGTCGATCTTCGATGAGCTTCGCGATGCGTGGGCCGCGAAGATCGGTGCGGAAGCGCTCCTGCGCCTCGAGGCCGAGCTCAGCGCATTCGTCGGCGACGACGGCATCCGCCTGGAGAGCCCTGGCTCCGCTTCTGGAGAGTGACGATCGCCGATGCCTGCACCGCGGCTAACTCTGGCCGGTAGTCTCGGTGCATGGACGGCTTCAGCATTGCCCTCGTGGCATCAGGGCCAGACCCTGATCACGCGAGCGAGCTCGCGACGTTCGGCCGCTTCATCGGCAGCTGGAGCATCGAGCACGACATGCTGTCGGAGAGCGCCGGAGAGTGGATGCACCTGCCCCAGCGCTGGACATTCGCCTGGATCCTCGGCGGTCTCGGCGTGCAGGATGTCATCGAAGAGCTGCGTGACGACGGCACCGTCGGCGTGACGGTCGGCACCACCGTCAGGGCCTTCGACCCCTCGATCAACGGCTGGCGGGTCAACTGGTTTTCCCCGCAGTTCGCCGAATACCGGTCGCTGATCGCGTTCCCCTACCGTGACGGCATCCGCCAGGACGGCAGTCGCGCTGACGGCCGCCCGATCCGCTGGAACTTCAGCGAGATCACGGCCGACTCGTTTGTCTTCGACGGCTGGTGCTCCGATGACGAGGGCGCCACCTACTGGCACGAGCAGCACATGACGGCTCGGCGGGTATAAACGCGGGCCTAAGCCCCAGCGCGCAGCTGCTCCAACTGCCAGCCCAGCCACGGGCTGAACGCGTAGGGGGCGGCTACCGCGGCGTCGTGCAGCGCTGCGGGGTCGACCCACTGGAATTCGGCGACCTCGTCGGGGTTGGGGGCCACGGCATCCAGCGTCGTCGCGCGGTAGACGGGGCAGATCTCGTTCTCCACGATGCCGGAGGCGTCAACTGCCCGGTAGCGGAAGTCGGGCAGCACCACCTCGAGGTCGCTCACGGTGATGCCCAGCTCGTAGAGCGCGCGGCGGGCGATTGCCCCCTCGAGGCTTTCGCCCGGGGCGGGATGCCCGCAAAACGAGTTAGTCCACACCCCGGGCCAGGTCAGCTTGCCAAGCGCGCGACGGGTTACCAGCACCTCACCAGCCGGGGAGTAAACGTGGCAGGAGAACGCCAAGTGAAGCGGGGTATCTGCTGAGTGGACAGCGAGCTTATCCGCAGTGCCGATCGCGGCACCGTCATCATCGACAAGCACCACCTGCTCAATATTCATCGCGATAGTCCGCCCAGCGTTATTCTCAAAGAATGGATCGATCGAGCCTGCTTGACCTCTCTCAGGAGAGGCAGATGCAGGTCGACGCCGTGTTGGCGCGCTTCTTCAGCCTAGCCAAGAAGCGCGCGGCGGCCTTCGGCGAACAGTACGTGCAACTCTGGGAAACCCTCGAGAGCAACACCACCGGGGGCAAGCGGTTCCGCCCCCGCATGGTCATGTGCGCCTACCAGTCGCTCGGCGGCACCGACCTCGAGGCCGCCGCGAACGTGGGCGCCGCCTTCGAGCTGCTGCACACCGCGCTGATCGTGCACGACGACGTGATCGATCACGACTTCGTGCGCCGCGGCGTGCCAAACATTTCGGGTCGCTATCGGGATGCCGCGAGCGCCGCCGGCAGCAGCGAGCGAATCGCCGAACACAGCGGCATCTCAGCGGCCGTGATTGCCGGCGACCTTGCTCTTTTCAACGCGTACCGCCTCATCGACCGCAGCGGTGTTGAGGATGCCACCCGCGCCCGCCTCCTCGACGTGATGGATCACGCGCTCTTCGCATCCGCCGCGGGAGAACTGATCGACGTCGACTTCTCGATGGCAGCCGAGGTTCCGCGGGTCGACGACATCCTCGCCATGGAGCGGTTGAAGACCGCCGTGTATTCCTTCGAATGTCCCCTTCAGGCGGGGGCGATCCTTGCCGGTGCCTCCGAGGAGGTGGTGAACACGCTTGGCGAGTTCGGCCGCGAGATTGGTATCGCCTACCAACTCGTCGACGACCTGTTGGGCGTCTTCGGCGTCGAGGCCGAGACGGGCAAGACGACGATTGGCGATCTGCGCGAGGGCAAGCGCACCGTGCTGATCGCCTATGCGAAAAGTACGAGCGAGTGGGAAAACATCAGGGGTTTCATCGGCGACCCAGGGCTGACCGAGGCGGATGCGGCGACCGCTCGGGAGTTGCTCGTGAGCTGCGGGGCGAAGTCGTTCACTGAGGGGCTCGCGCGTTACTACGGCAACCGGGGGGTCGCGCGGCTCGCTGAGCCGCATATTCCGCCCGCGCT
>JBDUDZ010000192.1:0-4642 GCA_040002635.1 Rhodoglobus sp. | reverse complement strand
AAGGGCAGCACGGTCGAGCTCGTGGGCGCCGGCGAAGGAGCGCAACGCTACTGGGCCGCCAGCAGCCACCACCAGCTCGGCTGACCCCCCTCGTGGACCTCTACCTCGACCCCGCCGGGAACGTGGGTATCGACATCGGCAATCGGGATCACATTGATGACGAAGACCAGCCTCCAGGAGAGGTAGTCGACGAACAGGCCGCCGAGGATGGGGCCGGCGAGGAATGAGGCGCTCGTCCACGCTGTCCAGGTGCCGATCGCCTTCGACTGGGCGGCATCCCGGAATGTCGAGATGATGAGTGCGAGCGAACTCGGAACGAGCAACGCCGCCGCGATCCCCTGCACGCCGCGCAGGATGATGAGGAACTCGGCCGTCGGCGACAGCGCGATGAGCAGGGATGCCACGCCAAACCCGACGAGCCCGATGCGCAGCACCACGATCCGCCCGTATACGTCTGAGAGAGAGCCTGCCAGCAGGATGAGGGAACTCAGCGTGATCAGGTAGGCGTCGACCACCCACTGCTGGGTGCTGAGCCCGCCGCCCAACTCCTTGCTGATGGCAGGCAGGGCAACGTTAATTACCGAACTGTCGAGGAAGGCGACAAAGGAGGCCAGGATCGCAATGATCAGCACCAGGCGTTGTTGGCGGGACACGCCTTCATTCAACACCCGTGGGGTCGGATCATTCCGGTTGGATCGCGGCGACCACCGCGTCGACGACACGCGGATCAGACAGCAACCGGAAATGCCCATACAGCGGAAGCTCAAGGTTTGTTGCGCCCTCGAGATAGCTGCCGTTGGGAATTACCTGGTCAGCCTGCGGGTAGATCGAGGTGATCCGCGCGTTCACCTCGCGGTTCGACGCCAGCCTGCCAAGCAACTCGTCACCGGGCAGGAAAGGGCGGATCGTGTTCACCGGCACGTACTTCGCCCGCGTCGATCCCTCAAAAGGGCAAGCGATGGCGACCAGCCGGTTGATTCGATTGTCGAGGTCGTCGAAGGCCATCATGTGCTTGCCGACGATTCCGCCCTTGCTATGGCCGACGACGGCGACATGCCACAGGTCGTTCTCGTCGAGGTACCGCTGGGCACGCGCAGCGGTCTCCGCAATGGGCGCCACGTTGTAGCCGAGCCCTGGCAGCGCGTGCACGGGATGTCCCAGCGCGCTGAGGCGACGGCCGATGGTGAGCAGGTAGCGCCAGGGTTCGTAGACGCCCGGGATGAGCAGCACGGGGGTGCGCGTGCCCTGCGGCAGGGCATCCGGCACCGCCCCGTGGATGAG
This sequence comes from Rhodoglobus sp., assembly GCA_040002635.1. GTDB lineage: Bacteria > Actinomycetota > Actinomycetes > Actinomycetales > Microbacteriaceae > Rhodoglobus. Next base: position 3,361 of record JBDUDZ010000192.1, on the reverse strand, counting down.
GTTGCCGATGCGCGACCCTGTCACCCAGGCGTAGTCGAGCACGACCTGCCAGGGCAGTCGTCGATCGCTCATGCCTTAATCCTAGGTTTGCTCGGCATGCTCGACGATGCAGGCAGCAACCCCGACCGGGTCGCTGAACATGATCAGGTGCGGGCCTCGCACAGTCTTCATCGTCGAACCCGGGATGCCGTCGGCAACGAACTGCGCCCAGGGCCGCGGCACCACGAGGTCGTGGTCCCCCACCAGCACGAGGGTGCGGGCGTGGATCTCCGCGAGGCGATCCTCGATGTGATCGCCGAACAGATGCCGGGATTGCGCGAAGAAATAGGGCATCCCGCAGCGGAAGAAGTAGTCGGTCGCCACGATCACGTTAGCGACTATGGGATTGCGTATGCCGTCGACGATGAGCCGCCAGGCGCCCCTGAACAGTGTGCGCTCCCCCGCCGGCATCGTGGGTGCCATGAGCACGATGCGGGTTGCGACATCCGGTGAGTCGACAGCGAGCCGTGAGACAACCTGAGAGCCCATCGAGTGCCCAACCAGCACCGGGTCGATGAGGGCGGACTCGTGCAGAAATGCCGCGAGCGCGCCGGCGTGGTCGGCTATCGAGACATCCCGCCGCGGGTTTGGTGCCGCGCCGTAACCGGGGAGGTCAACCAGCCAGACGGTGCCGAGCTTTGCCAGTTCGGCAGCGGCAGGATGGTAGTAGCGCGAGGAGACGCCGATGCCGTGCACGAGCACGAAGTCGGGGCCGGTGACATCTGCTGGTTGCGGGAAGCGCTTGACCACAACAGTGAGATCGTCATAGGCGCGGCGGCTCGTGAAGTATTCGGCGCCGTGGAAATGCCGACTGCGGTAGGTCGACTCGGCGCGCGCCAGCATCGACTTGCGCGCGCGCTTCATGCCGCAATCCTAGGTTGCGAGCCGGGTGGAGAATGGGACCCGTGTCTACAACCCCAAACGTGTACCAGCCCGGCGTGTGCAACATCGGCAAGGCAGAGATCCAGCAGCGGAGAGTGACCGGCATCATCGGTGCCGTTGTCACGGTCGTAGCCGTCATCGCGTTCGTGCTGTTGCACGTTCCCGACCCGTGGCGACTGCTCGTGGCACTCCCAGCGGGGCTCGGCGCGGCCGGGTTCCTGCAGGCGGGCCTCCATTTCTGCGCCAGGTTCGGGATGTCAGGACTCTTCAACTTCGACGCGACCCAGACGGGCAAGACCGAGGCCGTGCACGAGCAGGAGTACCGCCGCAAGGACCAGCGGAAGGCCCTCCTGGTCCTCGGGCTGTCTGGCGTGGCCGCAGTCGTCGCCGTCGTGATCGCTGTCCTGCTGCCATGACCGTCGGCTCCAATTGGGCGCAGTACTACGAGTACCGCGCAACGACCCTCCACCGGCCAACCTCACTCGAGCAGCTGCAGGATGTCGTGGCGAAAGCCCCGAAAATCCGCGCACTTGGCAGCCGGCATTCCTTCAATGACCTCGCCGACTCCGCCGAGCTCGTGACGCTTGAGGGCATGCCGCCCGCGATCTCGATCGACGCGGAGAGCGAGACGGTGTCGTTCTCCGGCGGGCTGCGCTACGGCGACGTGGGCGTCGTCTTGCAGGAGGCCGGCTGGGCGCTGCGTAACCTCGCCTCGCTGCCGCACATCTCGGTCGCAGGCGCGGTGGCGACCGGCACCCATGGATCCGGGGATCGCAACGGCACGCTCTCTCGCGCGGTGTCAGGGTTGACGTTGGTGACGGCATCCGGCGCGCTTCGCACAATAAGCCCGGCCGACCCGGAGTTCGACGGAGCAGTCGTCGCGCTGGGCGCGCTCGGGGTTGTGCATCGCGTGACGCTCGACATCGAACCCACCTTCCAGGTGCGCCAAGACGTCTACCAGGGCCTCACCTGGCCAAAACTTCTCGACAACTTCGACAAGATCACCTCCCGCGCCTACAGCGTGAGCGTGTTCACCGATTGGTCAGGTGACGACGTCGGAACTGTCTGGCTGAAGAGCCGAATAGATGGCGCGAAGCCCCCGCAAGACCTCTACGGGGCAACCCCGGCGCTCGTCGCCCTGCACCCGCTGCCGGGGCTGCCGGGAACGGACGCGACCGAACAGCGTGGCATCCCGGGCGCCTGGCTCGACAGGCTGTCACACTTCAAGCTCGGCTTCACCCCGAGCAACGGTGACGAGCTGCAGACCGAGTACATCGTGCCGCGCCGGCACGCGGTAGACGCCATCCGCGCGGTGCGTGCCCTCTCCGATCGCATCACGCCGCACCTGCACATCACCGAGCTGCGCACGATGGCTGCCGACTCGCTGTGGCTCAGCGGCGCCTACGAGACCGATGCCGTCGCCATCCACTTCACCTGGCATAAGGATCCGGATGCCGTGCTGCAACTGCTGCCCGTGATCGAGGAGGCACTCGCCCCGTTTGACGCGCGACCGCACTGGGGGAAGCTGTTCCACTCCGTCAACAAGTCGCTCTACCCGAAGCTCGGCGACTTCGTAGCGCTGGCTCACGAGTTCGATCCGGAGGGCAAGTTCAGGAACGCCTACCTCGAGCGGAACGTGTTCTAGAGGGTCGGGTTCGACTCTGCCGCCACCTACGGCAGACTGTCTGCTTTCCTCCGCACGCACTCGCCCGCCATCCGCACGCGCTCGCTGGCTATCGGCGACTCGTTGCTGTCCGTCGTGTCTGGGAAGCGCAACAACGCGCCAATAGGAGCGCTTTCGCGACCAGGTTTGATTTCCTTATGACTACCGCGACCCGCAATGAGTGCGGGCGACCCGGTATAGGCGCGGACGACCCCGTATAGGCGCGGGCGACCCGTAATGCGTGCGGGCGACCCGCAACGCGTGCGTGCGACCGGGTATGGGTGCCAGACAGCGCGGATGAGGCTTCGGCGGGCACTTGCGGTGTTAGAGCATCCCGACGGATGTGACCTTCACGACCGCGATGCCCCGCTCGGCAGACTCCGCGAGATCCACGGTTGCGCTGATGCCCCAGTCGTGATCGCCGGCCGGATCGTCGAAGATCTGCCGCACAGCCCACTGCTGCGGGCCTTCGGTCACCATGATCATGGCCGGTCCGCGGGCATCGCCGCCGGTGCCGAGCGTGCCGTGCTGGTCGAAGTAGTCGTCCATGGCATCCGCCCACTCGTCTGCGCCGAAACCGGATGCCGCATCCAGCTCCCCCAGCCCCGCCCAGTCTTCGAGCGCCGCGAGCTGCACCCGCCGGAAGAGCTCATTGCGCACGAGCACGCGGAACGCGCGGACGTTCGTGAGTACCGACGGTGGCGCCGGCGGGAGCACTGGAACCTCGCTGGGCGCCACCGGGTTGGTCATCGCCTCCCACTCGTCGAGCAGGCTCGA
>JBDUDZ010000191.1:0-4652 GCA_040002635.1 Rhodoglobus sp. | reverse complement strand
CCGCCGCGCTCGCGAACGTCGAAGAGGACAACTGGGAGTGGCACACCTACGACACAGTCAAGGGCGGTGACTACCTCGTCGATCAGGACGCGGCTGAGATCCTCGCAAAAGAGGCGATCGACGCGGTAATCGACCTCGAGAACATGGGGCTGCCCTTCAACCGGACGCCAGACGGCAAGATCGACCAGCGGCGTTTCGGCGGACACACCCGGGAGCACGGCAAGGCTCCGGTACGCCGGGCCTGCTACGCCGCCGACCGCACCGGCCACATGATCCTGCAGACGCTGTACCAGAACTGCGTGCGCCTGGGCATCAACTTCTTCAACGAGTACTACGTGCTCGACCTGGTGATGAATAAGGTCGACGGCAAAGACCAGCCCTCTGCCGTGGTGGCCTACGAGCTCGCGACCGGCGAGTTGCATGTCTTCCAGGGCAAGGCCATCATCTTCGCCACCGGCGGGTTCGGCAAGATCTTCAAAACGACATCCAACGCACACACGCTGACCGGCGACGGCGTGGGCATCATCTGGCGCAAGGGTTTGCCGCTGGAAGACATGGAGTTCTTCCAGTTCCACCCGACAGGGCTTGCTGGCCTCGGCATCCTGCTCTCCGAGGCGGCTCGGGGGGAGGGCGCGATCCTGCGTAACGCCAGCGGCGAGCGCTTCATGGAGCGGTATACCCCGACGCTGAAAGACCTCGCGCCGCGTGACATCGTGGCCAGGTCGATGGCGCTGGAGATTCGCGAAGGGCGCGGCGCCGGCCCAAACAAGGATTACCTGTACCTCGACATTACGCACCTCGAGCCCGCGGTGATTGACGAGAAACTGCCAGACATCACCGAGTTCGCCCGCACGTACCTGGGTGTCGAGCCGTACACCGAGCCGGTGCCGGTGCTGCCAACTGCCCACTACGCGATGGGCGGCATTCCCACCACCAACAACGCCGAGGTGCTGCGCAACAACACGGAGGTCGTGCAGGGCCTGTATGCCGCCGGCGAATGTGCGTGCGTCTCAGTGCACGGCTCAAACCGTCTTGGCACCAACTCGCTGCTCGACATCAACGTCTTCGGCAAGCGCGCAGGCAAGAACGCTGTCGAGTATGTGAAGACTGCGAAGTTCGTTCCATTGCCAGACAACCCGGCGGCCGGTGTGCAGACGATTCTCGACATGGTTCGCTCCGGTGATGGCACCGAGCGCATCGCTGTCATCCGCAAGGAGCTGCAGGATTCGATGGACCGCAACGCGCAGATCTTCCGCACCGAGGAGAGCCTCAAGGAAGTCACCGAACTCATCGAGAAGCTTCGCGCACGGTACCGAAACATCCAGGTGCAAGACAAAGGTAAGCGCTTCAACACCGACCTGCTCGAGGCAGTCGAACTGGGGTTCTTACTCGATCTGGCCGAGGTGCTTGTCTATTCCGCACGTTCTCGCCACGAGTCGCGCGGCGGCCACATGCGCGAAGACTACCCAAAACGCGACGACGAGAAGTTCCTCGTACACACGATGGCCTACCTCGTAGGCGATCCCGAATCAGCCGACGCCGGGGAGCACATCAAGCTCGACTGGAAGCCGGTCGTGATAACCAACTACCCGCCGATGGAAAGAAAGTACTGAGCCGATGTCGAACGCGGTAATGGAAAACAAGCCCAGCGCGCCGGCCGAGGTCCCATCGTTCACGGCGACTCTCATCATCCGTCGATTCGACCCCGAGAAGGATGCCGAGCCTTATTGGCAAGACTTCGACGTGGTCATGTACGGCTCCGATCGCGTGCTCGATGCCCTGCACAAAATCAAGTGGGAGCAAGATGGCTCGCTGAGCTTCCGTCGCAGCTGCGCCCACGGCGTCTGTGGTTCGGATGCCATGCGCATCAACGGCCGCAACCGTCTGGCGTGCAAGACCCTGCTGAAAGACCTCGACCTCTCACAGCCCATCTACGTTGAGGCCATCAAGGGCCTGCCGCTGGAGAAAGACCTCATTGTCGATATGGAGCCGTTCTTCGATTCCTTCCGTTCGGTGAACCCGTTCCTGATTCCCGGTGCCGTGCCCAAGGACGGCAAAGAGCGCAAGCAGAGCCCCGTCGAGCGCGCTCGCTTCGACGACACGACCAAGTGCATCCTGTGCGCTGCGTGCACCTCGAGCTGCCCGGTGTTCTGGACAGACGGCCAGTATTTCGGCCCCGCCGCGATCGTGAACGCCCACCGCTTTATCTTCGATTCGCGTGATGAAGGTTCCAAGGTGCGCCTCGATATCCTCAATGACAAAGAGGGCGTATGGCGGTGCCGCACGACCTTCAACTGCACAGACGCGTGCCCGCGCGGCATTGAGGTCACCAAGGCAATAGCGGAGGTCAAGCAGGCGATCCTGCGCGGTAAGCCCTAGAGGCTTCCGCTGAGGGACAGCGCGCTGCCGCCCCGGCCCCCTACCGCTGCCCCTTCCCCTTCCCCTGTCGCCGTGGCGGCCCGAGTGCCCAGATATATTCGCGGAACAAAATAGCGACAGACAGAGCGTTCTGTCCCCATATACGCTAGGGTGTGTCTAGCGACGACCCGATGTCGCGTGCCCCGACGCCCCGATCCTTCCGGCCGATCGCACTCACCCGAAGTGAATCGACTTACCCATGCCCGAAATACAGCAATCCTCTGCGCCCACGCGTTCCCGACGACGAGCCTTCGCGCTGGGAATTCCCCTGGTGGTCGGCGCCCTGGCGCTCGCCATGGGGTGGGCGCTGTCTGCGACAGTTCCCGCCGCAGCCTTGCCGGAGCGAACTGCTGCCGGTCAGGTTGCGACAACGCCGCGGGTGGCACTCGTCTTGGCTCCGGTTACGGCACCGGCTCCTGTTCAGCCTCCGCCTCCGGCTCCCGCTCCCGCTCCCGCTCCAATTGCAGGCCCCACCTGGTCAATCTCCATCGCAACTGTCGGCCTCCAGGCCGAAATCGATGCCTGCCAATGGGTGCGGATGGATTTCACCGATGAGGTTCCGCTGCCCGTTGTCGCTGCACACAACTTCTGCGGCGGGGGGATAGTGCTGGATATGCAAGACGGCGACACGGTCGCGCTGTCTGGTACCGGGCTTGACGGGCTGTACGTGGTGAGCGGGTCTAAGGATGCCACGGCTGACGACGACGCAACCGACGCTATCGCGGGTCTTTCGGGTGATGTCGTGCTGCAGACCTGCTACTGGGCAAACGACGGAAGCGAGCGCCTGGTCGCACTGACGCGCGTGGGCTAACCGAGGCGGGCTCAGTTCAGAAGGCGAACCACGAGGCCAGCCACCCCGCCGTCAAGACTCAGGGGAACGCTGAGAATGCTGCCGAGCGGGCCGCCAAGCACCTGCGTGAGCTGCACCGTCGAACCAGCGGGCGCGCTGACTGCCAGGGAGAATGAGCCGTTCGAGGTGATTTTGGTCGAGGCGTAGACCGTACCCGCCACTGTCGCAGTCACAGTGGCTCCGGGAACTCCGTGACCGCTCAGGGTGACATCTGCCGCAACGGGATCGGCGACTACCGTCCCGAGGAGTGGATCGACTACCCCGCCAACCACTCCGCCCGCAACCTGGCCCACGCCGCTGGCGACTCCGTCGACAGCGGTACCGACACCGCTCGCGACCCCGTTCACGACGTTTCCCGCGGCGTCAACTACGGTGCTGGCGCCGGGGGGAATGATGTTGGCCGGGTGATCGGCACCGGCTTCCCTGCCTGGCGATTTCTGGGCCGCTGCCACCTCGGTGTCACCGTCGTCGTTAGCGGATGCACTGTGGGCCTCGGTCTGTGAGCTGATCGGCGACGTGATGGCAGGGTTAACCACAGCGATCGCGCCGCCGATGGCAACAGCGATGGCCAGTATCCCGATGGCCGCGACAGGTACGGTGGCCGCACCGAGACCGGTGCCGGCCGCCGCGACAGCCACGCCCGCGATCGTGGGGGCCGCCGGGATCGCGGTGGCAGCCATTGCCGAACTTGCAGCGCCTCCAAAAGATGCAAGAAGGGCGCCGCCTACGACGCCACCCAGCAACAGCGGGATCATGACCAATGCCAGCCGTGAGCCGACCTCGTCGATCTCCTCATTGATGATTGAGCACTTGGCGCAGGTCGCCAGATGGAACATGATGCGGTCGGAATCGCGAGCGCTCAGTCCATGACGGGCGTTGTCGCCGAGACGCGAAATCGCCCAGCGGCATTCGCCGGATGCGCTCGCGTCATTGACGTGAGCCTGAAGCCACGCTTTCCGCAGCCCCTCGCGCGCTCGGTAGGAGAGCGCAGCCACTCCGTTGGCGGTCAAACCGAGCAAGGGCGCGACCTCGTGCGGGTCCATGCCCTCCACCTCGGTGTACCACAACACCGACTGCCAGCGTTCGGGCAAGCTGCGGAAGGCGCGTGCCGTAAGCGTCCGGTCGAGGGCGATCGCAACCGGATCCGCGCTCGTCTGCGGATCCTCGAAATCGCTGATGTCGTCGACCTGGACGTGCCGGGCCGCGGCGCCCCAGGTCGATGCGAGGTTGCGGATTGTTGTGTAGAGGTATGGGCGGAAGGCCCCCGTTGGGCCGCCGCCCGCCAGGACGCGCTGGTAGATGCGGGTGTAGGCCTCCGAAACGAGGTCATCCGAATCTATCGACGACGTGAACTGGCGGGCGACTCGTGCCCCCGAACGGTAGT
>JBDUDZ010000190.1:0-4653 GCA_040002635.1 Rhodoglobus sp. | reverse complement strand
CGCGGCACGACCTGCTGGGCTCAGAGTAGCGCGGGGCTGTTTCCGCATCCGCTTCGCTGGCCGCGGTGCTGCAGTGCTACAGCGCGAGGGTTGACCCGAGGGGCACGTTCGCGCTGAAACCCGGCAGGATCAGGAAGGTCGCCGAGGCGGTGGCGGTTGTGTACTGTCGCAGGTCGTCGAGATCATCGAGGCGCTGCTGCGTCTTGACGAAAGTGTCGAGTTCATTCTGGAAGCAGATGAACATGAGACCGGAGTCGTCGACGACCGACCCGTCGGGCAGGGAAATGTCGCCATTGGCGAACGCATAGCCGCGGCGCAGCATGAGTGAACTGCCAGTGAACGACGGATGCGCGGCGCGGGCGTGCGAGCGGGGCGGCGTAATCAACTCGCCTTCCGGCGTCTTCGCGGTGAGGTTGACTGCGGCATCCGGCCCGCCACCCGACAACGGTGATCCGTCGACCCGATGCCGCCCGATTATCGACTCCTGTCGCGTTTCGGGTAATGCCACAAAGTCGGCGGTTCGCAACCGAAGCCGACGGATGACGCAGACGGTGCCGCCCGCAAGCGGCCCGCGGTTGATCCACACGTTCGCTGCCAGCTCGGTCTCGCCGTGCGGCACGATGATGCCGTCTTTGAATCCGAGAGGGTTGCGCACCACCGCGCCTTCCCCCGTCCCGCGGTATGCCTGCTGCCGCCAGCGCGGCGAAATGTCGCCGATGGCCTCAACCAACCGGTTCAGCACGGGAGAGAGAGCCCCGGCATCGCTCGAGTAGATGGCGAGCAGTAGGTCGCCGCCAATTGCGCCCGGATCGACCGCGTCATCGAGGAAGTCTGGAAGCACCGCGCTTCCCGGCAACGTGGTGTCGATCGCGGAAATTACCCGCGGGCCGAGACCCACTGTCACTGTCAAGTCGCCGGCGCCGTCGGGAACGACCGATGCATCTTGTGCGACCGCGCACGCCGTGATCGCCCTGGATAGTGCGCCGAGCATCGCCGCGGTCAGCGGATTGCCGGGCAGGAAGTCGAACACCGCAATCAGGCCATGCCCCTGCGGGGTTGCCGGGCGCGACATGCCAGCCTGGTGGCTGCCGAAAGGCGTGACCCGCTCTGCTCCGGCCGACGTTGCGGGGATGGCGCCGTGAGGTACGAGCGCCGCAGAACCGAAGAGCCCCCCTGCTGCGCCCAGGGCGAGGCCTCCGCCGGCGAGGAAGACGTCGCGACGGGTGACGCCTTTCGGTTCAGTCATGGTTTGGCAGGCCCGCTGCTGCCGGTGCCCTCACTGTCGCGTCCGGTCGAGCAGAAGGTTCGCGGCAGGCAGGCCCGGGGCAGGGTAGGCGGAGCGGTTGACGGCTGCCGGAACACGGGTCGGCGTGGACTTCGGCGCGGGCATCCCCGGCTGCTCAATCGGCGCGATGACTTTGAGGAAGCTCATGCCAACGGGTGCCGCACCCCCCGGCAACTCGGCGACGGTGATCGCAGGCTGGGGTTGTGTGCAGGCCGCGAACAGTTCAGCGGGCAGGGAGCTGGGCGTGCCATCAACGCAATTGTTGACCGCGGGGGCACGCGCGGTTGAGACGTTGGCGATATCGATGCCGTTTGCCCCGAAGGCATTGGTGCTGAAGGTGTTGCCGATTGCGGGCAGGTCTTCCGTCGAGGCGAGCAGCACCCCCGCACGCGGGTTGCCCTCGATGCGGTTATTGCTCACCTCGTTCTTCTGGCCGCCGCTTATTCCCAGGCCTATGCCGAAACCGCCGTCTTCCTGGGCGGGAGAATCTGCTGAGAAGTTATTGCTGATCACGTTGCCGGAGACGACGTTCGCGCTCTGCGGCGTGAAGGCCTCCCGATAGTTCGAGATTAGGGTCAAGCCGACGCGATTGTTGCTGAAGCGGTTACCGATGATGGTGAGCGAGGTCGAGGCGTTGGCATTCTCGAAGCCGACGGCGTTGCGCTCCGCGACGTTGCCGCTGAGTACGATGTCGCAATCCGGGCATTGGCCGACGTAAAAGCCACTGTCGGCAGAACCCGAGGCGTATGAGTTGGTAATTGTCCCGTGTTGGGCGTCGAAGGCATAGATGCCGTACAGCCCGTTGTTGTACGCCGTCACGTAGTCGATGGCGAAGCGCTGCAGAGGAGGAGATTTCGCGGGGTCGATCTTCTTGTAGTCCTGGCCAGTGTTCGCGCTCGGACCGTTGCCGTCGTGCAAGCCGGTGACGAGCACCCCATAGAAGGTCGTGTTGCGCACCGTGAGGTTCTCGATTCGCACGCCATCAGCAATGCCGACCACGCCGAACGGGCGGGTGCCGCCGCCATCGATGATTGTCGCGTTGCGGTCGAGGCCGCGCACCGTGACGTCTTTCTTGTTCACCACCAGCTGCTCGGGGTAGACGCCGGGGCTGATCAGGATCATGCCGCCGGGCGCGACGGCAGCGAGCGCGCCGGCGAGAGTCGCTGCATCTTTCGGCACCTCGACAACCATGGATTGCTTAGGTGCCGTGGTGGCGCAGCCAGATATGGATGCCACAACTGTGAGGGCAAGCACCGCCCCCAGCGAGAGGCGCCGCAGTAATGCGGATTGACGCATACCCGAATTGTATACGTGGCCTAAACGGCGCGCGCCTCGGGACTGGTGCTAACCGTGAATGCCGGTTACGACGAGGCGGCGACTACTGATCTGAACAGGTAAAGCGCGACCTGCACCCCCACGAAGCCGAAGATCACCGGGATGCCGAGGCCCACTATCCAGTGAGTGAAAGTGGGCGGCACCGCCCCGCTTGGATTCGGTGAGTCTGGCGACATGAGTGACCTGCGCGCCTTGTCACCCTCGTAGAACTGCTGCCCATTGGCCGCGTACTGACCGAGTAATACTCGCTGTGGGCTGCCGCGCAGCTCGAGAACGAGCGGCACGAGGCCCATGATCTCGAACATTATGCCGATCAGCAGGCCGGTGATGTCTTGGTGGCTGATGAACCCGCCGAGGAAGGCGAAACCCAGGCCGCAAAACAACGTGGGCCAGGCCCACGTGGTCAGCGGCGTGCCGAAACCCTGGGCGAGCGCGACGGCGATTGCCACGGCGATAAGCCCGCCAAAGATCGACAGCGGCGTGAACGCCACCACGCTGTCAGGGCATTCGACGGCGATCTCGTACGGGCCGCCACTGGCGCAGAAGCCCCCGAGGCCGATGACCGTTGAACTCGACATGTAGAGCAGGGCAAAACTCAGGGCAAACAAGAACCAGGAGGCAGCGGCCCCCGTCAGCCTCGTAACTACGCGGCTGCGCCACCCGACCGGAGCTGAGGGTATCGAGGCTGAGAAAGTCACGGCCTAACTGTATCCATTCGCCACCGCGCGACCTACGCCCAACGCATCCCGGCCTGACGTAGATTTGGGGCATGAGCGAGAACGAAGCCGAGGCCGAACTCACGAGCCTGCGCCAGTCGATTGACAATATCGACGCGGCCCTCATCCACCTGCTCGCCGAACGTTTCAAGTTCACCCAACATGTCGGCCGCCTCAAGGCCGCCACGGGCATGGCTCCCTCTGACCCGCAGCGCGAGAAGGTGCAGATCGCGCGACTGCGAGCGCTTGCCCTCGAGGCACATCTCGATCCCGCCTTCGCCGAGAAGTTCCTGAACTTCATCGTCGCCGAGGTTATCCACCATCACGAGCAGATCGCGTCGACCGGAGCCATCGACACCCCGCCGGCCGTGCGACTGTGAACTGGGATCCGCGTCACCTCCCCTCCCAGGCAGGCAAGACGATAGTCGTGACGGGCGCCGGTCGCGGTGTCGGGTATTTCGTCGCAGAGCAGCTCGCCGGAGCAGGCGCCCGGGTCATCATGACCACCCGCACGAAAGCCGATGCGGATGCCGCTGCCGCCGCCCTGCGCACCGAAGTGCCGCAGGCCCAACTCGAGTTCGTCACGCTCGACCTCGCGTCGCTGGCCTCCATCCGCACGGCCGCACCGGAGCTCGCCGCCTTCGGCCCGATCGACGTGCTCATCAACAACGCGGGCAAGACGAGCGGTGCCAAGCAGCGCGAGACGACAGCGGACGGCCTCGAGGTAATGGTCGGCACCAACGCGTATGGGCCGTTTGCGCTGACCGCTCTGCTCTTCCCGAGCATCACTGGGCGCGTCGTGAGCCTGGGCAGCCTTGCCACGCGGCTCACCAAAGCCGACCTCGCCGACCTGCAGCAGGAGCACGGCACCTACTCCGTCTCGAAGGCTTACGCCTACTCGAAGCACGCGGTGCATGCCTTCGCCTTCGAACTTGACCGGCGCCTGCGCGCGGCAGGGAGCGGCATCGAGTCTGTGCTCGCCCATCCGGGGTTCGCGCTCGACGGCTCGGCACCGCGCCGGGCCGGGGTGACCGACCGCAACTCTGCTGGGCAGCGCTTCGGCGAACGGCTGATGCGCCCGATGGCGCACGGCAAAAACCGCGGCGCCTGGCCCGTGGTGCGGGCAGCAATTGACCCGAGCGCGGAATCCGGGCAGTTCTATGGCCCGGCGCGCTCGGTCACCGGGCCGCCCGTGCTGGCTACTGCGGTCGCACAGAGTGCGGATCCAGCTTTCGGAGCCGAGTTCTGGCGGCTGGCCGAGGAGGCCACCGGCGTGAGCTTCGCGGTCTAGCGACCGGGCGAGCTGGCGACCGGGCG
>JBDUDZ010000189.1:0-4674 GCA_040002635.1 Rhodoglobus sp. | reverse complement strand
AAGGTCACCTACCGCGTCGAGGCAACTCGCGCCGGTGAGCGCACCGACTTCGACCGCCTGGTCGTGGATGTCGAGACCAAGTCAGCGATCACCCCGCGCGACGCGGTGGCCTCTGCCGGCCGCACCCTCACCGAGCTGTTCGGACTCGCCCGCGAGCTCAACAGCGCAGCCGAGGGCATCGAGATCGGCCCGGCTCCCGTCGACGCCGTGCTCTCGAGCGAACTGTCGATGCCGATCGAAGACCTCGACCTGAGCGTGCGCAGCTACAACTGCCTCAAGCGTGAGGGCATCAACACCGTGAGCGAGCTCGTGGCGCTGTCGGAAACGCAGCTCATGAACATCCGCAACTTCGGACAGAAGTCGGTTGACGAGGTCAAGGACAAGCTCGTCGAGATGGGCCTCTCCCTGAAGGACAGCGTTCCCGGCTTCGACGGCGCGCACTTCTACGGCGGCTACGACGACGACGAGACCAACGCCTGAGGCTCTAGCCTCGACGTTCTAGTACTGGAGAAACAAGACAATGCCTACACCCACTAAGGGACCCCGCCTCGGCGGTGGACCGGCGCATGAGCGCCTCATGCTCGCGAACCTCGCAGCTGCCCTGTTCACGCACAAGAGCATCAAGACGACCGAAACGAAGGCCAAGCGCCTGCGCCCCGTCGCCGAGCGTTTGATCACTTTCGCGAAGAAGGGCGACCTGCACAACCGTCGTCGCGCGCTGGCGATCATCGGTGACAAGAGCGTCATCCACGAGCTCTTCACCGAGATCGCGCCGCTGGTCGAGCACCGTGAGGGTGGCTACACCCGCATCACCAAGCTCGGCTTCCGTAAGGGCGACAACGCCTCGATGGTGCAGATCGAGCTCGTGCTTGAGCCCGTGAACAAGAAGCCCCAGTCGGCGAAGAAGGCTGCTGCTGCCGCCGCGCCAAAGCCCGCGAAGGCCCAAGCGCCGGTTGCTAAGGAGAACGAGGCGGAAGCACCGGTCGAGGCCGACACGGCCGCCGAAGAGTCTGCTGCTGAGTCAACTGACGCAATCGAGAACGAGGTCGTCGCTGACGAGGTCGCAGGCACTGACGTCGCAGGCACTGACGTCGCTGATGCTGAGGTCGCTGAGGCTGACGCCGAGGTTGCTGTCGAGGCACCCGATGCTGCGGCCGACGTCGCCGGGGCCGACGACGCCAAGTAGCGTTTAGCTGTGTGTAAGACCTCGCCTTAGGGCGGGGTCTTACCGCGTTAACCGGCCGACTTTTTACCTGGCCGTCTTAGCTCACAGTGCGAATAGTGGAGCAGCGCGCATAGTGGAGAAGTGCAAAAGGCGATAGTCAGACCGGGCGATTGATGAGCTTATAGTCGTTGGCGTTGAGCAAAGGGCGCAGTTCCGAAAGTCGCTGGAGCGCCGCCTGGATGGCGCTCACGTAGATTCCGCCGCTGATCGGGCCAATGGGATGAATTTGATCGTCGCTGAGTTCGCCGATACGGGGCGCAATAGTGTCACGCCAGTTCGCAAGTTCGACGTTGCGCTCACGGGAGGCAAAGTCCGCGATAGTTGTGTTAACCCCGGGGATCCAATCGCGCGGCGCCTGGGCATTGACCACGATCATCAGCGTCTTCGAGCCGACGATTTTCAGGATGTCGAAGAGGTCACTTTCGTCAATCGGACCGTTTGTCCCCAGTCCAATGATCATGATTGGGCGCAACTGCCCCGAATCAACTATTGACTTGACGATGGCGGGAGCGCTCGCCAACGGTCGCGAGACTTCGGCGTCAATCGCGATGCCCGGGAAGCTCTCTTGCAATTGGGGAGCAGCGGCGAGCATCACTGAGTCGCCGATGGCATACATCTGGTTGCCGCCGGCCGGTGGGGCAGGGGCGCTCGGCGGCGCTACCGGGCGTGGATGCGCTGCCGCGAACGCGATCGCCGCCTTCCCCTCCTCGACGGCGATCTCCGCTCCCGTCTTTCCCGGGTCTGCCGCGATCGCTGCGCCGCCGAGTGAAAGCGCACCGACGAGCAATGCCAACGACAGTGCGGCCGCGGCCCTGACAGGCTCGGCGCGCGGCACGAGTGAGGCGAACGCGCCTCGCAGCCCGAGGCGGCGGACCGGCATCTCCACGAACCGGTAGGAGAGCAGCGCCGCGGCCACTGTCACAGCCAGCGCGGAGGCCGGAAGCACCCACCACGCGGTGCTCAGCGGCAGTGCGGCCCCAAATAGCACAAACACCGGCCAGTGCCAGAGGTAGAGGCCGTAGGAGCGCTCGCCGACCCAGCGCATCGGCAACGCGTCCAACGAGCGGCCGAGCCACGATCCGCTGGCTGTTGCACCGACAATAGCGATGGCGGTGAGGGCGGCAACCGCGGCCAACCCGCCATGGGTCACGTCGGGGCCGCGGTCAGCCATTCCCAGGGCAATCCCGATGATTGCGGTGATGGCGATTGCTCCGGCGATAGGCAGCGCGATTCGTCGCGCCCTGCCCGTTGCGAGGCCTTCTGTGAACGCGCCCTCGAGCAGGAACGCGAGGGCGGCACCGAGGGCAAGTCCGAAACTGTGTGTGTCTGTGCCGTAGTAGACGCGGGTCGGATCTGGCGTGGCCAGAAGGGCCATGGCAATGGCCGATGCGACAGCCACGAGAGCGGCAATCACCACGCGCACTGCGCGGCGCCGCACGAGCAGAAGCAGCAGCATCGCGAGCGGCCAGAGCAGGTAGAACTGCTCTTCGACGGCGAGCGACCACAGGTTGCGGAACAGATCCGGGCTGTTGCCGCCAAAGTAACTTGATCCTCGTGCGATCGACAGCCAGTTGCTGCTGAACGTAGCGGCGCCGAGCACTTGCCGCCCCAGGCCCACGATGACGTCTCCGCCCACGAAGAACGCGGCCGCCGAGCATCCGGCGACCAGAAGAGTCAGGGCCGGCAGCAGGCGCCTGGCGCGGCGCAGCCAGAACGCGCGCAATCGGATGCGACCCGTGCGATGGCGTTCGCGCACCAGGAGCCCAGTGATGAGAAACCCGCTGATTACAAAGAAGACATCGACTCCGATGTAACCGCCCACGGCCTGATTCGGCAGGTAGTGGTATGCAATTACTGCGGCGACGGCAATGGCGCGCAAACCGTCGAGCCCGGCAATTCGGTGTGCCGTGACCCCGGTTGACGCGTCGATGCGGTCGGGTTTGGTTGCAGAGTTCATGGTGATGCCGCGAGTCAGCCTACTCGCCGCGTAGGTTTGAGCCATGGCTGCAGAGGCGAGACCCCGGGGGGTGAGCGCGGGCGAAACCGTGGTTACTCGCCTGAGGCTCGACCTTGCCTACGACGGAACGGACTTTCAGGGTTGGGCTAAGCAGCCGGGCCTGCGCACTGTGCAGGGCGAGCTCGAGGCGGCGATGGCTACAGTGTTCGGCAAGCAGGGAGACCCGCCTGTGCTTACCGTGGCGGGACGAACGGATGCCGGTGTGCACGCCACCGGCCAGGTCGCGCACCTCGACCTCACTCCCGCCCAACTGGCGCACCTCACCCGGCCACACGGGCGCGGTGCTGCGCCAATGGATCCCGAGCGTGCGCTCGCCAAGAGGCTCAACGGAATAGCGGGACTGCGCAGCGACGTGCACGTGCGGCGCGTGATCACGGCACCGACCGGGTTCGACGCGCGGTTCTCGCCCATCTGGCGGCGCTACGAGTACCGCATCGCGGATACGAATGCGCTACGCAATCCCCTGCTGCGCAGGCACACTGTCTGGTACCCCGCCCTGCTTGACGGCGACGCGATGACCGGCGCGGCGCACGAACTGCTCGGGCTGCACGATTGGGCCGCCTACTGCCGTCCCCGCGAAGGGGCCACGACAATCCGCGAGCTGCAGGAGTTCGCCTGGCAGCGCGACACCGACGGGGTGCTTGTCGCGCGTCTGAAAGCTGACGCCTTCTGCCACTCGATGGTCAGGGCGCTGGTCGGTGCGGCGGTTTCGGTGGGCGAAGGCAAGCTTGGGGGCGATCGGTTGGTGGGCATCCGGGATGAAGCGCGGCGCACCAGCGAGTTCAAAGTGATGCCAGCCCACGGCCTCACACTTGTCGAAGTTGGATATCCGGATGACGCAGACCTGGCTGTCCGGGCGCTGCAGACCCGCGCTCGCCGGGCCACCGACTAGTCGCCAGTTGGCGAATCGCCGACTGATCGCCTACAGTTGACCCTTGGTGCCTGCGCTCTTCGGAACGTGCACCCGATCATGAGCCCTCCAGTACCGAAAGGTGCAGTACCGAAAGGTACAGTGCCGCGAAGTACGTGGGTGCGTTCCGCTTCATCGAAGAGGAATTCGCCGCCGGAGTGGGATTCACGAACTCCTCAATCGATCAGAAGAAAGCAGCACTACTGTGACGCGCACCTTTTCCCCTAAGCCCGAAGACGTCCAGCGCGACTGGGTGATCATCGACGCGACCGACATCGTGCTCGGCCGCCTGGCCAGCCACGTTGCCATCCTGCTCCGCGGCAAGCACAAAGCAACCTTTGCCCCGCACATGGACATGGGTGACTTTGTCATAGTCATCAACGCCGAGAAGGTCGCCCTCACCGGTGCCAAGTTGGCCGAGAAGCTTTACTACCGTCACTCGGGCTACCCGGGCGGCCTGTCGGCGACCACCTACGCCGAGCAGCTCGAGAAGCACCCGACGCGCGCCGTCGAGAAGGCCGT
>JBDUDZ010000188.1:0-4721 GCA_040002635.1 Rhodoglobus sp. | reverse complement strand
CCCAAAAACAGGTTGGCACCGACGCTCAACGCTGCGGTTCGCCACTTGCCGTCCTGCACAAGCTGAACTGTCTCAACGCTCCACGTGCTGAATGTCGTGAGCCCGCCGCACAGCCCGCCGATCAGAACCAGCCGGATGTCGCCGCTCACCGCACCCCGCTGCGCGAGGCCGAGCACCACGCCGCCGATGCCGCTGCCGACCACGTTCACCGCGAGCACGCCCCACGGCGCGCGCACCCAGCGGGACACCGTCCAGCGCGCTCCAGCGGCCACTGCGCCAGCGAGCACCGCAGCAATTACGGCGATCACTCCTCGTACTCCGGCACATGCGGCGCGGGCTTGGCCAGCGCGAGCCCGAGCCCGGCGGCCCCGAACCCGAGAACAAGTGTGAGCCCGAGGTAGGCGAGCGCGGTCATCCACTGATTCGCCACTGACAGGCCCACCAGGCCGACGGCGACGGCGGAGAAGGTCGTGAACGAGCCCATGAGCCCGGGGCCGAGCCCGACCCTCAGCCAGACGGGAGCCACGGGCCATAACCGCGAGACAAGGGCGCCGAGCACGAAAGCGCCGAGGGTGTTGATGATGAGGGTCGACAGGGGAAACGCGTCATCCCGATGCGGCAATAACGCGTCGATGCCCAGTCGCAGCGACGTGCCAATCAGGCCGCCGATCATCACGGCAGCCAGTTGCCGGCCGATTGTCATTTGTCGCGCGATGCCGACTCTCCGGTCTGCGAATTCTCGGCGACCGCCGAACTTGCTGCGCCCGCCCCGCCGGATCGTGCTTTCACGGTGGTTGACTTGACAGCGGCCTTCGACTCAGATTTGCCTGCAGGCGGGTTCGACTGGCCCGCGGCAACCTTCCCCGGCCTCGGCGGTGCCGCAGTCACTTTGGGCGCCGGCATTGGCTTGCGTGCCACCGGGCGGCGCGGCTCGCCACGGCGGGCCTGGCCGGGCAACGGGCGGCTGCGGCGGCCGTAGATCAGCGTCGACGAGTCAAGCAGCCACGGCACGAGCGCGATGACTACACCGTGAACGAGCGCGAGCTTCTGGCGGATGCGACGAGCCTTGTGGTTGTGCAGCAGGCTCTCCCACCAGTGGCCGACGATGTACTGCGGCGTGTACACGGTGACTACTTCAGAGCCGAACTCTTCGCGTCGATGCTTGATGTACTTCGCGAGGGGTGCGCTGATATCGCGGTACGGGCTCTCGAGCACGTTGAGGGGAACCTTGATGTTCTGGTCGACCCATGCCTTCTCGAGTTGCTCGGTCGCTGCATCGTCGATGGAGACGTGTACCGCTTCGATCGAGTTGTGCCGTGCGGCGATGGCGTAGTCGAGAGCTTTGAGCACCGGCTTCTGCATGCGCCCGACGAGCACTATTGCGTGGTCGCCCTTCGCGCCGAAGCGAGTGGTGGGGTCGGCTTCGATCTCGTTGTCGACATCCCGGTAGTAGCGATTCACGCCGAGCATGAGCAGGAACAGGATCGGCATGATGATGAAGACAATGTAGGCACCGTGCGTGAACTTGGTGATCGTCACGATGATGAGCACGGTGAAGGTCATGAGCGCGCCGAAGGTGTTAATGGCCCGGTAGAGCTTGATCGCGCCGCGGCCCTCCGTCGTGGAGGGGTTCTTCAGCAGCTTTGTCCAGTGCCGGATCATGCCGGTCTGGCCCAGTGTGAACGAGACGAAGACGCCGATGATGTACAGCTGGATGAGTGAGGTGACGTCAGCCCGGAAGATCACCAGTATGACCGCAGCCGCGACCGCCAGTGCGATGACACCGTTCGAGAAAATCAGGCGGTCGCCACGGGTCGAGAGTGACTTTGGCGCGTACTTGTCGGTTGCCAGCACCGAGCCCAGCAGTGGAAAGCCGTTGAATGCCGTGTTGGCCGCCAGTAACAGCACTGCCGCGGTAGCGGCCTGAACGATGAAGAACAGTATCGAGTTGTTACCGAAAACGCTCGACGCGATCTGGGCGATGAGGCTGCGTTGCGGCGTGTTCGCACAGTCTTGGAACCCCACAAGTTGGCAGGCGTTCTCCGCATAATGCACGCCCGTGATGAGCGCGACTGTGACAAGGCCCGCAAACAGCACGATGGCGATACTTCCCATTGCCACGAGTGTCTTCTGCGCGTTCTGGATCTTCGGGCGACGGAAGGCTTGAACGCCGTTGGAGATCGCCTCGACGCCGGTCAGCGCCGAGCAGCCGCTGGCGAAGGCGCGCAGCAGCAGCAGCACGAGCGCGGCCTGGCCAAGTGACTGACCCTTGACGGCGAAGGCCGCGCTCTCCGCCACCGGGGCATCCCCCAGCCCCGTACGGATGAGGGCCGTGACGATCATCACGACGATGCTGCCGATGAACAGGTAGGTCGGCAGTGCGAATGCCTTGCTTGATTCGCTCACACCACGAAGGTTGATCGCCGCAAGGATCACAATGAAGCTCACTGCGAGCTCGACCCGGAAGTCGGCGAGCATCGGCAGCGCAGAGATGATGTTGTCAACACCGGAGGCGACCGACACCGCGACAGTCATGATGTAGTCGACGAGAAGCGCGGATGCCACAACCAGCCCGGCTTTCTCGCCGAGGTTCTTGCTCGCGACTTCGTAGTCGCCGCCGCCGCTGGGGTACGCCTTGATGATGAGTCGGTATGACACGACGACGGTTGTCATCAGCAGGATTACCGCTGCCGCGATCCAGGGGGCGAACGATAAGAAGGCGAGCCCGCCCATGATGAGGATGAGCAGCAGCTCTTGCGGCGCATACGCGACCGAGGAGAGGGCGTCGCTCGAGAAGATAGGAAGCGCAAGATGCTTCGGGAGCAGTTGTCCCTCGAGCTTCTCAGAGGGGAGCGGCTCGCCGATAATCCATCGTTTGGGAGACCGAGCTTCGTTAGTCACGAGGGGCGAGCCTACTCCTTGTGCGGCCCCAGTCAACAACCTACAAGTGGTCAGTTCTTGAGGGCAGCCGTGATCGAAGCGCGCAACTCTTCCAGGCCGGCGCTGAGCTGGTCCACGATCTCCTGCTTGAGTTCGCCGCGGCTGATTTGGACGCGCAGCACCGTGCGCATCTCCCCGCGGAAGTCGTTGAGAGCGGCCTCGGCCCGCTGAAGCTGCCCGCGATTCTGGGCCTGCTGGGCGCCGACATCCACGCGCATGCTCTGCCCGGTCGCCCTGGCCTCGCTTCGCGCCTCGCGGGCGGCGGCGGCCAGGTCGGCGCGCAGGGTGCGCATCGCGTCGTTGACCGATGACCGCACTTCGTTAGCGAGTCGCCGCACCGAGTCGGTGACGTCGTTCTCTATGCCATCGAGTTCGGATTCGCGCTCGGCGAGCTCAGCGCGGCCCGCCGCTGTTATCGCGTACACGGTCTTGCGACCGTCGACAGCCTTCGAGACGAGCCCTTCCTCTTCGAGCTTGGCCAGCCGCGGGTAGATGGTGCCGGCGCTCGGCACATAGGTGCCGCCGAAGCGATCGCCGAGCGCCTGGATGAGCTCGTAGCCGTGCATCCCTGGCTCGGAGCCGGATAGCAGGCTCAGCAGATAGAGCCGCAGGTGGCCGTGAGCGAAGACTGGGGGTGTCATACCGACACCGAGTGCAGCACCGAGACGTTGCCCGAGACGGTGTTTGCCTTGAACTCGAGCCAGTTCTTCTCCAGCACGCCGTAGCGACCGGTGTAACCGCCGCGCACCCCGGTGATCTCCGACTGATCGAGCTGCAGGCGCCCGCTCACCGTGTTGATCTTGTACTGGGCGGGCACGTCGGCCGCGAGACGCGTGGTCACGTTTCCGCTGACCGTGTTCACGCGAATTTCATCGGGGATGCCGGCGATGTCGGCGAACACCTCACCGGAAACGGTATCGGCGGTGAACTTCATGATCTCACCGGAGACGGTGACGTCGCCGCTGATGGTGTGGGCGCCGATTGAGCCGTAGTGATTGCGTACGGCGATCTCGCCGTTCACGCCGTTCAGCTGGAGGTCGCCATGGACGTTGTCGACAACGACATCGCCGCTCACCGTCGAGATCGTGGCATCTTCGTTGAGGCCGCTGATGAGCGCGCTGGAAGAAACGACGCCGAACTTGAGTTTCACATCACGCGGCACGGTGATGCTGATGTCGGCGCGAGCGCTGCCTCGGAACGACTTGAAGACATCAATGAAGTTGTCCCAGCTCAACTGGGCGTGGTCGATGTCGAGGGTGTCGCCGTCGACGGTGATCTTGAGCTCGCGGCCGCTGATCGAGTGCACCTCGATCCGGGTGCCCGGCTCGTCGTGCCCGATGATGTTGACCTGGCCGGCGATGAGGCCGACCTTGAGCTTGCGGATGCCGTCAATGTCGATGACTTTCTCGCCGTCGACCATCCATTTCTCCTGAGCCACGGTGGCCTCCTCTCTCGCGTTATATCGCGTGTATTCGGGATCACGTTATATCGCGTGTGAGGGGATGTCAAGCTATATCGCGTTGTGGCCCATTCATCATTCAGGAAGGTTGTGGGTCA
This sequence comes from Rhodoglobus sp., assembly GCA_040002635.1. Classification (GTDB taxonomy): domain Bacteria; phylum Actinomycetota; class Actinomycetes; order Actinomycetales; family Microbacteriaceae; genus Rhodoglobus. The sequence continues at coordinate 224 of JBDUDZ010000188.1, read as the reverse complement.
GGAGTGCCTTCAGTAGTGCCGGAACTATACGGATGCGGTCGCAGCAGACCCATTCCTTCGCACCAGCCCCACATTTTCCTGAATGGTGAACGGGGTTGACATTGACGCAACGTAAACCTCTAGCGTGGGATCCAGACGAGAGGAGAAGGGCATGGACTGGTCGATCCAAGACATCGCGCGGTTGGCGGGCACGACATCCCGCACGCTGCGCCACTACGGCGACG
>JBDUDZ010000187.1:0-4730 GCA_040002635.1 Rhodoglobus sp. | reverse complement strand
CGCCGGCTGGGGACTCCCCACCAGCACGCACTACCGCGTCGCCGTCACCGCGCAGGCGGCGGCAGAGTTCATCGAGCATTACGGCGCGCACCGAGACAGTGTCGAGCACGAGATCGACGGCATCGTCATCAAGGTTGATGAGCTGTCGCTGCACGAAGAACTCGGTGCAACCTCACGCGCCCCGCGCTGGGCTATTGCCTACAAGTACCCGCCGGAGCAGGTCAACACGAAGCTGCTCGACATCGTGGTGTCGGTCGGCCGCACCGGTCGTGTCACGCCATTCGCGGTGATGGAGCCCGCGCGGGTCGCTGGCTCTGTCGTGCGCCAGGCCACCCTGCACAACCAGGACGTGGTGAAAGCCAAAGGCGTTCTCATCGGTGACACGGTCGTGCTGCGCAAGGCGGGCGATGTGATTCCCGAAGTGCTCGGCCCGGTGGTCGAGCTGCGCGATGGCAGTGAGCGCGAGTTCGTGATGCCCACCAATTGCCCCGAATGTGGCACGCTGCTCGCCCCCGCCAAGGAGGGCGACATCGATCTGCGCTGCCCGAATGCCCGCAGTTGCCCCGCACAGGTGCGAGGTCGGGTCGAACACGTCGGCAGCCGGGGCGCACTCGACATCGAAGGGCTCGGCGAGGTGGGCGCCGCGGCACTGACCCAGCCCGACTACCCGACGACGCCGCCGCTCGTCACCGAAGCTGGACTGTTCTCCCTGACGATGGCCGACATCTTCGACATCCGCGTGCGCGTTCGTGACAGCGAGACGGGCCTGGTCAAGCTCGATGACGATGGCACCGAACGCACCGAGACGCCGTACAAACGCAAGCGCCAGCCGAAGAAAGACGGCGAATGGATGGGTGCGGCAGGCGACCGCGACTCGGTGCCGTCGAGCGCTGGCCTCAAGCTGCTTGCCGAGCTCGAACTCGCGAAGACCAAGGAGCTCTGGCGCATGCTCGTCGCCCTGAGCATCCGGCACGTCGGCCCCGTCGCGGCGCGCGCACTCGCCCACTATTTCGGGTCGCTCGACGCTATCCGCACCGCATCGAGGCAACAACTCGCCGCCGTCGACGGGGTGGGCGACATCATCGCAGACGCCGTCATCGACTGGTTCGCCGTCGACTGGCACCGCGAAATCATTGAGCGGTGGACGGATGCCGGAGTGCAGTTCGCCATCGCCGGCCATCCAGGTCCCGGCGCGGCAGGTGCCAACGACGGTCCATTGGCCGGGATAACCGTGGTGGCGACCGGCAGCCTCGACGGATTCACACGCGAGGGTGCCCTTGAGGCAATCATTGCGGCGGGCGGCAAGGCGGCATCCACTGTGTCTAAAAAGACAGATTTCGTGGCAGCAGGGCCCGGCGCGGGCTCCAAACTGGGCAAAGCCGAGCAACTCGGCGTGCGGATCATCGATGCGGCCCAGTTCGCGCGGCTCGTGGCAGACGGTCCGTCGGCCCTCGACTGATCTCTGCTGTCTCGAGCAGCGCGTCACGTGTACGTGCAGCGGCGCACTCGAAAACTGCATCAGGAACTGTGTCAATACACGACAAGAATTCATACCTGAAATCGCGTCAAAATGACTTCGTGGCAGTCGCGCTGTACCCCATTTGGCCCCGGAATTCGGGGGAAGTTTCTCATTCTGGGAACGTTCTGGGAACGTTCTGGGTACGTTCACTCGCGACGCCCAAAACTGTGCGTTCTATCCCCTACGATGGGGCTTGCATGGTAGTGGACCGGAACGGGCTGTTCGCAGCCATGCGAGCGAGGGGAACTACCCGAATTGCTGCTCGTCACAGCTGTTCTTACATCCTCGGTGGCGCTGGGATCCGTCTCCGAGGCGTTTGTGCTGCACGAAATCGGCCACCACGATTCGGCCTTAGCGATGGCCCATATTCCTGCTGACGCGGCATTCTGGGTCAGCGGCGTTCCCGCTGGCACGGCTTATGCACCAGTGCACGGCGCCCACACCGTGATCGCGGACGGGGGCGACCACGGGCCGTCGGCAATCGGGCCGCTTCTGGGCGCGGTGAGCGCGACCACCAGCGTGGCATCCGCAATCGTGTCGAACGTGCCAGTCCCGAATACGCAGAACAGCCCGGTCGCGGCCAATGCCGTCGCAGCCGACGCCGTCGCAGCCAATGCCGTCGTGGCCCGCGCGGCCACTGCAGTCGCGGCTAGCACTGCCAAGGTCACCACGGGCGGGACCGCCACGCTCGCCTCCGTGCTGTCGGTGCCGGATGCCCCGCCCATCCCGTTCATCGGACCGGTCAACGACCCCAACGAACTCGTGCAGGGCACGCGGTTTCTGCAGGAGTTGACCCTCCAGCCCAGCGGCACCATGGCGAGCTACCTCAAGGCACACTCTGGCGTTGTCGCCCAGCTGATCGGTGCCCCGCCGGCGGCAGTGCAGGTGACGAACTGGTGGAGTTCACTCGACCTCAGCACGCGAAACGAACTGCGTTCGGCGAGCCCGACTCTCGTGGGCAACCTTGACGGCATCCCGTACCAAATTCGCGATCTGGCCAACCGCGCGCTGCTCAAAAACACTATGACCCAACTGCGCGCCACAATCGCCGGTGCGTCGGGTCGAACAGTCGTCGAGAACGCCAAAGGGCAGTTGAAAATGCTGCAGTCGATCTCCGACGCGCTCGGGCCGGCATCCGCGCCAGCGTCCCCGAGTGCGCCACACCGTTCACTTATGACGCTTGACGTCACCGGCCAGGGGAAGGCCGCGATCGTGATCGGCGACCTGCGCACCGCAACCTACGTCAGCTACCTCGTGCCCGGCATGTTCTTCACAATCGAGAACCAGATGGGCGATTGGGTGAACGCCGCGTCTGACCTGTACGGCGAGCAACTGTCCTGGCTCGCCCGGCTCGACCCGGATGCCGCACACAAGAGCGTCGCGACCGTCGCCTGGATCGGCTACCACACCCCGAACCTCACAAATGTGGGTGGCATCGAGAACGCTGACGAAGGGCGCGACTCGCTCGCCGCGGCGATCGAAGGCCTGCAGGCGACGCGTAAAGGCAACGAGCCATACACGACGATAATCGCGCACTCTTACGGGTCGACCGCGGCACTCATGGCACTCACTGAGTACGACTTCAGGGTGGATGCCCTTGCCATGGTCGGCTCGCCCGGCAGCCCCGCGCAGTCGGCCGCCGACCTTCACGTGCGTGCCGGTCACGTCTGGGTGGGTGAGGCGGCGTGGGATCCGGTCCCGAACAGCTCCTACTTCGGCAGCGATCCTGGCTCGAAGAGCTACGGCGCGAAGTCGATGGGTGTCGACGGCGGAACCGACGCGATCACGGCCAAGCCGCTGCAGGCATCCACCGGTCACAACGAATACTTCAGCGCCGGATCCGAGTCGATGCGCAACTTCGCCCTCATCGGGATAAACCGGGGCTCAGACGTGACCCCGGCCGTGGGTCACTAGTAACGCAGCCGGGCCGCACGCCAGCGTCTCGCCCTTTAGCGCGCTCGCCCCGTGTCTCGCCCCCGTGTTTTGCCTTAGCGCGCTCGCCCCGTGTCCCGCCCTTGGCGCGCACGTTCCGTGTTTCGCCATAGCGCGTACGCCCCGCGTACGCCCGTGTCGCGCCAGCGCAGCACGCTCGTGTGCCCTGTGTTGGGGTAGGCGTCGCGGGCCCGGGCGGTGTTTGCTGGGATCAGGCAACGCTGAAGCGGATGGTTCGTCGTGCCGCTTCGGCGGATTTCGGATCCGCTGCTGAAGCGGGCTGTCCCTCATGAGGCCTGAGCGCGGTTGCGCGGCGCTCGACAAGACGGGGCAGCCGGATAGGCGTGGGGGCGTCTTTGGCGATCACCACGGCGCGGGGCTGTGTCATCCCTTTGTGGCTCGAAGGCTTATTTTCCCGGTCTTCGAATCCGACCAGTCCCGCGTTTCCGTCCTCCAAGCGAGAGCGCGTGTGGCGGGTGCGCGTGCGGGGGCCGGAGCGTCGCGGTGCCGCCGTGCCGGAGTGCCGCCGTGCCGCCGTGCCGCCGTGCCGCCGTGCCGCCGTGCCGCCGCCGGGCCGGAGCGCCGCCGTGCCGTCGCCGTGCCGCCGTGCCGGAGTGCCGCCGCCGCGCCGGAGTGCCGCCGTGCCGTCGCCGTGCCGCCGTGCCGCCGTGCCGGAGTGCCGCCGCCGCGCCGACGTCGTGTCGCGCGCGTGCCGTGCTGCCGCTGCCACTGCTGCCGCCGGAGCGTGCCAGTGCCGGGGCCGAATAGACTTGTGCGATCTCGCCCGTACGTCCACGCTCGGAGTTCCATGCCTGACATCCCCGCCGCTTCGTCGCCGTCCGGGCCGTCGTCTACGCCTGTTGTAGCGGCGCCAGGCGCCTCCGCTGCCGCAGCTGTGCCGTCCGCATCCGCTGCAACACCGGAGCACGAGGCGATAACCGCAGACGTCGTCGCGCATCTCGCGAACCTGGCCCGAATTGCGCTCACGCCGGAGGAGATCCAGACGCTCACCGGCGAGCTGGGCCTCATCATCGATTCGGTGGCCAAGCTGAGCGAAGTCGCGACAGCTGATGTCGCGGCGACGAGCCACCCGATCCGTCTGGTAAATATCTTCCGGCCGGATGTCGCCGGCCCCACCCTCACCACCGAGCAAGCCTTGGCTGGCGCGCCCGAGCATGACGGCAGCCGTTTCAAGGTGAGCGCAATCCTGGGGGAGGAGCAGTGAGCGCCGCCGCCGGCTCGGCTGCCGCTGCCCGAGCGACTGCCGTTAGCAGAGCGA
>JBDUDZ010000186.1:0-4753 GCA_040002635.1 Rhodoglobus sp. | reverse complement strand
AGGTCGAGGAACTCGGGGAAGTCGAGGTGCCAGTTCTCCATGTAGAAGCAGAGGGCGCCGAACTTCTTGCCGCCGCGGCTCACCGCACGCAGAATCGAGTCGATGGTGTGCATGAACGGGATCGGGCCGGTCGAGGTCGTGTTGTTCGAGCGGATGGGCGACCCTTGCGCGCGCAGCTTGGTGACGGAGAGCCCGATGCCGCCGGTGCCCTTGGTGAGCCACATGACATCGCGGGTGGTTTTCGCGATGTGCTCCATGTCGTCTTGCATCTCCATGACGAAGCAGTTCGCGAGCTGCGGGTAGATCGTGCCCGCGTTGACGAGGGTGGACCCCGCGGCCAGGTACTCGAGGGTCGACATCTTCTCGTAGAACGCGAGAGCGGCCTTCGTGGGGTCGGCCTCGTTGAGCGACAGGCCCATGGCGATGCGCATCCAGAAGTACTGCGGAACCTCAAGCGCGTCGCCGTTGCGGCCCTTGATGCCGTAGCGGTTGTTGAGCGTGACAACGCCGATGTACTTGAGCAGTTCGTCATGGGCCGGCTCGAGCTGTGTGGCGAGGTAGTCGAGATCGAATAGCTGGGTGAGGCGGGAGTCGAGCAGGCCCTCCTCGACACCGCGCCCGACGTTCGCGGCGAAGTGCGAGCGGTGCAGCTCCTTGAGCTCAGCTGCGGTTTCATAGTCGCCGAGCACGCGCTTGTAGATCGTCTTGAGCAGCAGGCGCGCAGCAACGACGTCGAACGCGGGGTCGTCTTTGACGTTCTGGAGTGCGACCTGGATGACCGCCTCATCGAGCTGCTGGGTGGTGATGCCATCGAAGAGGGTGAGTTCAAGCTCCGAGGCGATCTGCGTGACCCACGTGATGTTCTCATCGAGGCCCGCGCTTGCCGCTTCAATGGCGAGGTTGATCTTGTTCGCGTCGTACGGCTCTCGCTCGCCACTGCGCTTGACGACTGTAATTCCCACCGAAACTCCCTTTACGAACCCTTGAACCTACGCCGAAACCGACCCGATAACCCCAAAAAGACGTCTCACACCGAATCCCCCGGCCCGGCGGTTTCACCACTATATCTGGTGGGGCCGACACTCAGGTAACCCCAGATGTTGTGGGCGTGTCGTCCACAGATGTGGATAACTTGTACGAGTTCTGCACAGCCTGTGAGGCAATTTGCCCCGCTGCGAAGTGGCGACATAGACGACGATATTGACGGCCACCGACGCCCGTGTTCGCGCCGAGGTGCGGGGCTAGGCTGGTTACCTTGTGAAGAGCTACATTGACCTGCTGCGAACCCCGGGGGTCGGCCGCATCATCGCCGCGCAACTCACCGCGCGTTTCCCCAGCGGGATGCTCTCGCTCGCCTTCCTCATCCACATCGAGAAGCTGCAGGGCTCCTACGGTGCCGCCGGTCTTGTGCTCGCCGCGACGAGTGTGGGGCAGGCCGTGTCGGGGCCACTCACCGGTCGCTGGATGGGCGTCTGGGGAATGCGCAAGGTGCTCATACTGACGATGGCCGTCTGCGCCACCGCGATCTGCACAATCGCACTCGTTCCGATGACCGTGCCGATGTACATGGTGGTAGGACTCATCGCCGGCCTCAGCTATCCGCCCGTGCAGCCGGCCGTGCGCACGATCTACCCGAAGATGGTCAACTCGACCCAGCTGACCCCGCTCTTCTCGCTGGATGCATCGGCGCAGGAGATCATCTGGATCGCCGGCCCTGTTATCACCACCTTCCTCGCGGTGCAGGTCTCGAGCACCCTTGCCATCCTCGTTGCCGCGGTGTTCCTTGTCGGCGGCGGGATCTGGTTCGTATCGAGCCCTGAGCTCGGGCGGGTGCGCATCCCACGCAGCAAACGCAGGTTCGGCGCCGTGCTGCGCGTGCGCACCGTGCTGCTCTCCACGATCGTGGGATTCCTTCTCGTCGGCTCCTGCGCCGCGGTCGAGGCGAGCGTCGTCTCGGTGTTCGGCCAAACAGGTCCTCAGGCCGGTCTCGTGCTGGCGATCTGGGCAATCGGATCGATCATCGGCGGTCTCGCGCTCGGGCACGTTCCGATCGGGCCGTGGGCGCTCGCGCGGCGGATGTTCATCGTCTTCGTCGGCCTGGCGCTCGCGATGGCATTCCTGAACTTCTGGTGGCTCGCAGCAACGCTGTTGGTGGCCGGGATCGGGATCGCCCCGGCGCTCGCGGTGATCTTCGCGATCGTGTCATCCAGCGTCAAGTTCAGCGACACGGCCGAAGCCTACGGCTGGGTCGGCACCGGCCAACTCATCGGTGCGGCGCTCGGCTCCGCTGCCGCCGGGTTCCTCATCGACCTCAATGGATCGATCGGCGGCTTCATCGCGGCGGCCTCGCTGGCCCTGCTGGGCTTCCTGTTCCCGGTGCTGTTCAGGCGCTGGCATCCCGACCTCAGGGGGCGGGACGCAAGCCCGATCGCAGACACTGAGCCGGTGCCGATCCAGCCAAGCTAGCCGCTCGGGCTGAGCTGCGCGTTCGGCCGAGCTGCTCGTTCGGCGTGGTCCGGCTGAGCTGCGCGCTCGGCCGAGCTGCTCGTTCGGCGTGGTCCGGCTGAGCTGCGCGCTCGGCTCTTAGCGCAGGGGCTTGAGCGCCTCAGACAGGGTCACCAGCTCGGTCAGCTGCTTGTCGAAAATCGCGATTTCCTTCTCGTTCGGCGTGAAGATCCCCTCCGCGATCCGCGTCGAGATGAACGGGATCTCGACAGTTGCGAGAGTCTTGACCAGACCCACTGTGCTCAACACCGGCTCCAGCGCGACAACCGCGCGTGAGCCCGCCGCGACGCCGCCGTAGCTGACGAACCCGACCGGCTTGCGCCGCCACTCCTGGCTGAGAAAGTCGATGGCGTTCTTGAGCACGGGCGACAGGCTGTGGTTGTACTCGGGGCTGACCAAAACGAAGGCGTCGGCGGCATCCACCCGCTCGCTCCATGCAAAGGTGTGCGGCTTGGTGTACTTGCGCAGGACCGGGTGGTTGGGCTCGTCGAGGAACGGCAGATTGATCTCGGCGAGGTCGGCGAAATCGATGGAATCGAAGCCACCATGCGCTTGCACCTGGCCCTTCACCCACTCGGCGACCGGCAGGGCCGCGCGGCCGGGGCGGACGCTACCAACAAGAATCATGACCTTTGACATGTGACTATTCAACACTGTTGACTCAACACTGTTGACGCGTCACCAATTCCCGGGCCGCTTCCCGCCTAAACCAAATCTCCTGACCTCTCCGTTGTGGTCATTGCCAAGCGGAAGTGAACCAGAAGATCGCGGCGAGGTAGCCAACGAGGGTGACAGTTGCCAAGCGAGCAGGAGTGCCGAGCGGGTTGTTCCGCGTGAGTCCGAAGAACGAGTTGGCGTTCAGTAAATGCAGCAACAGTCCACCGCCCAGCACTCCCAGCCAAATTTCCGGGCGAGCCGTGATCAGCACGACTATGAGGAAAAAGAGATACTCGACGACGAAAGCTGTCTTCGGGTAGTGCCACAGGCCGGCCCCGAGCTTTCGGTCGTGGGCGCCAAATCCCACCACCGGCAGATCGGGCTTGTGCACAACCAAGTCCAGGAGCCAGTGCGAGAGCGACGCGATCCAGAACACTATCCCCGCGATGACGCTCTCGTAGGCAATGGCGATGATCACAGCAGGGAGCACCGCTACGAGGTTGCTGAGCACCAGGGAATGGGAAAATGGGTAGGAGTCGAAGCGGACCGACCTTTGAAGAGGGTCTTCTCGATCAACAGTGACGCTCTCTCGCCCGCTAAGTACGAGGATCGGCCAGACAAGATCGGGCCATGCGACACCGATCGACGCGGGCAGCACGGGCGAATCCGGCACAAGCGTAACCAGCACCGCGGCTGCCGCGAAGTGGCCGATGTACATCAGTAACTCTCGGGTCCGAATTCCGCCCTACTTCTCGACGGCAGCGAGAGTGGATACTTCGCATCAAGGCGCGGGTCGATCGCAAAGTGCACGAAGAAGCGGAATAGGTACCTGACGCCGGCCCAGTACGCCGGGATGATGAACCACCCCAGCTGGGGAAGCGTTCGGGTGAGAACGAGCACGATCGTCGCGAACGTCACGAGTACGCCGATGCCCCGGTAGAGGTACTCATAGCCTTGCATCGTCGCGTCGCGCTTGGCTTGCTGTGCGCTGGCCCGGGCATCCAATCCCGTTACCGCGGTCTGGAAATCCTCTTTCTCCACGTTCACGAAGAGATCCCGAACCGCCACCCCTAGCGCGTTCGCGACCCGGGACAACGTTTCCAAATTTGCTTCGTTGCCCGCTTCCAGCCGCTGGATTGTGCGCACCGCGATCCCGCTCTCCGTTGCCAGGCGCTCCTGCGTCCAGCCGCGGGATATACGCAGCTGATCAATTCGTGACTCATTCATGCAACAGACTTTAGGCAACCATTCCCGGCACGGCCACGACTCCGGCACGACACGTAGCCGACAGCTGCCCGCAACGTGTCGCTTTTCTTTGAGTGGCTGGGCTAGTCGATCAGCAGCGGATCGGTCGGGCCCGCGTCATCCGCGTCCGAATGATCACCGTTGTTGACGTCTTCGGGGTTCGGAAGCGTCATGACAAAGCGGAAGAAGATGATGCTGGCCAGAGCGTCGAGGCCGCCACCGATGATGAACGGCAGCGCAAGATCGACGCGGGCGATGAGGCCCCCGATTAGTGAGCCGATTGGCATCGTGCCCCAGAGCAGGGTGCGCCAGGTGCCGTGCACGCGGCCAAGCAGTCGACCCGGGA
>JBDUDZ010000185.1:0-4780 GCA_040002635.1 Rhodoglobus sp. | reverse complement strand
GCGCTCGAAGCCGCGCTCCTCGAAGTGGTAGGCGCCGAGCTCGGGGGCCGACTGCGCGCCGGTCGCAGCCGCAACGACCAGATCGCGACGCTCATCAGGATGTACCTGCTCGACCACTCGGTAGCAATCGGCGAGCTTGTCGTCGACCTCATCGATGCGTTGAACGCGCAGGCCGACAAGGCCGGCACGGCGATCCTGCCCGGCCGCACTCACCTCCAGCATGCGCAGCCGGTGTTGCTCGCGCATCACCTGCTTGCCCACGCCTGGCCCCTGGTGCGCGACCTTGAGCGGCTGCGCGATTGGCGGGTACGGGCATCCACGAGTCCGTACGGCGCTGGCGCCTTGGCGGGCTCGAGCCTGGGCCTCGACCCCGCCCTCGTTGCCAGGGAACTGGGCCTCGCTCGGCCCACCGAGAACTCGATTGACGCCACAGCGAGCCGGGATGTCGTTGCCGAGTTCGCCTACATCACCGCGCAACTAGGTATCGACCTCTCTCGCTTCGCCGAAGAGCTCATCATCTGGAACACCCGCGAGTTCGGGTTTGTGCGCCTCGATGATGCGTACTCGACCGGGTCGTCGATTATGCCGCAGAAGAAGAATCCAGATATCGCTGAGCTTGCGCGCGGCAAGTCAGGGCGGCTCATCGGCAATCTCACCGGCCTGCTCGCCACGCTCAAGGGCCTGCCGCTCGCCTACAACCGTGACCTGCAGGAAGACAAGGAGCCCGTATTCGACTCCGTTGCCACTCTCGAAGTTCTGTTGCCGGCTTTCACCGGAATGGTCGCCACCCTCACCTTCGACCTCGAACGGATGGCAGAACTTGCCCCGCAAGGCTTTTCGCTTGCGACCGATGTCGCCGACTGGCTTGTGCGCCAGCGCGTTCCGTTCCGTGAAGCCCACGAGATCAGCGGTTCGCTCGTACGGTTCTGTGAAGAGCACGGTCTCGAGTTGCACGAGCCGAGCGACGAACAGTACCTCGCCGTCTCGTCGCACCTGACCGCCGAGGTGCGCGAGGTTCTCACCGCAGAGGGTTCGGTGGCCAGCCGGACGGGGGCCGGAGGCACCGCGCCACCGCGGGTGGCCGAACAGCAGGCAGAATTGACTGCGCGCGTGCGCGCACTGACGAGAAGGAGCACAACATGACGTTGCAGAAGGATCAGGATCCGGGCTGGTGGCGCCGGGGCATGTCTCGTCGTGCGCTGACGATCGTCGTGACAGTGTGTGTCGTGCTCATCGTCGCCGGATTCGTGATCATCGTCGTGAACGGCATCCCACTCTTCTGAGTTCATGCTGCTCTATGACCTGCTGCAGCGGCCGTCGACCGAGGTCGCGCCGCTTTTGCTGGGCGCGCTGCTGACCGTCGACGACGTTACAGTCAGGCTGACCGAGGTCGAGGCCTACTTGGGCGAGGCCGACCCTGGCTCGCACGCGTTTCGCGGCCCGGGTAAGCGCAACGCGGTCATGTATGCCGACGCGGGGCATCTCTACACATACTTCACCTACGGCATGCATGTCTGTGCCAACGTGGTGTGTTCGCCGCCCGGCATTGCGACGGCAGTTCTGCTGCGGGCAGGGGAGGTCGTCGAGGGCATCGAGACAGCCCGGATGCGACGCCCAACGAGCCGCGCTGACACCGACCTCGCGCGGGGCCCGGCCCGCCTGTGCGTCGCGCTGGGCATCACCCTGGCCGATGGCGGTACCGATCTCGAAACCGGACGGGTGCACCTCGAGCTGCCGCCCCGTCCCGTGCCATTCGTGACCGGCCCGCGTACGGGCGTCTCCGGCCCCGGCGGCTCGCTCGACTACCCCTGGCGGTTTTGGATTCCGGACGACCTCACGGTCTCACCGTACAAAGCTCACGTGCCGAAGAAGCGACTCTGATGTCGCCGCGTTTCACCCCGGTCGAGCAACGGATCGACGAGTGGGCGCATCGACGGCTCGACGGGGCGCCCGTGGGCGGAGTGCGGGCGAACCTTGTCGAGTTCCTCGTATTCGTGCTCAAGCAGGCGTGGGCATGTGTGTTCGGTGTTGCAATCCTCGCGGTCATCGTGCTCTCGAAGCTCTATTACCCGGATGGCATTGCTCTTGCGCGCAACGATTTCCTCGTGATCGCCGCCGTCGCAATTCAGGTAGCCATGGTGGCATTGCGCCTCGAGACGCTGCGCGAGCTCAGGGTGATCATCCTGTTCCACCTTGTCGGCACCGGCATGGAGCTGTTCAAGACCGCTGTCGGTTCCTGGCTCTATACCGGCGACGGTATCCTGCACATCGCGGGCGTGCCGCTCTACAGCGGGTTCATGTACGCCGCGATCGGCTCATACATGGTGCGGGTCTACCGGCTGTTCGATCTGCGATTCGTCAACTATCCGCCTCGCTGGGTCACGGCGATACTGGCCCTCGCGATCTACGTGAACTTCTTCAGTCACCACTACATTCCAGACGCGCGTTACGTGCTGGTAGCCGCCACCTTCGCGGTCTTCGGCCTTTGTCGGATGCAGTTCCGCGTGTTCCGCAGGCATTTCACGATTCCCCAGCTGGTCACCTTCGTCGGCGTCGCGCTCTTCATCTGGATCGCCGAGAATGTGGCGACGTGGGGCAACGCCTGGCAATACCCGAACCAGCAGGACGGCTGGCAACTCGTGTCGATTGAGAAGCTCGTGTCGTGGTTCCTGCTGATGATCGTGTCAGTGGTTCTTGTCGCGTGGGTCTATCCACCGCGGCCGCCCGACGACTCCGTCACGCAGTCCTGATCCTCCAGTAACGTTTGATCCTCCAGTAACGTTGAGGCGTGCCAGCTCCCGCCTCAGAGTCCCTCGCCTCCCAGGCGAATGATCCGTCCTTCCCCGATGTGTGGGACGAGATCGTCTGGCGTGGGCTTGTACACGTCTCGACGAATGTCGACGAGTTGAAGCAATTGCTCGCTGGCCCAGCGATCACCTACTACTGCGGCTTCGATCCGACCGCCGCGAGCCTGCACCTTGGCAACCTCGTTCAGTTGCTGCTCATGCGTCGGCTCCAGCTGGCCGGCCACAAACCGCTGGGCCTGGTCGGTGGTTCGACCGGCCTGATCGGCGACCCGCGACCAACCGCGGAGCGAACCCTCAATGACGCGAGCACCGTCGCCGAGTGGGTCGGATACCTCCAGGTTCAGGTCTCGAAGTACTTGAGCTTCGACGGCGACAACGCCGCCCGGCTCGTGAACAACCTCGACTGGACCGCGCCGATGAGCGCCATCGACTTCCTTCGCGACATCGGCAAGCACTTCCGGGTCGGAACAATGCTGAAGAAGGATGCAGTGAGCGCCCGCCTCAACAGCGACGCTGGCATCAGCTACACCGAGTTCAGCTACCAGATCCTGCAAGGCATGGACTTCCTCGAGCTCTACCGTTCATACGGTTGCGTGTTGCAGACCGGCGGTAGCGACCAGTGGGGCAACCTCACCAGCGGCACCGACCTCATCCACCGCGCCGAGGGCGTGAGCGCGCATGCGATCGGAACGCCGCTCATCACCAATTCCGACGGCACAAAGTTTGGCAAGAGCGAGGGGAACGCGGTGTGGCTCGACTCGTCGATGACGAGCCCGTACGCCTTCTACCAATTCTGGCTCAACACCGACGATGCTGACGTGATCGAGCGGCTCAAGATTTTCACCTTCCTCACCCGCGCCGAAATCGACGACCTCGCTGCGGCGGTGCTCGCCGAGCCCTTCAAGCGGGTGGCCCAAAAGCGCCTCGCCTGGCTCGTGACCTCCCTTGTGCACGGCGAGGCTGCCACGTCGGCGGCCATTGCCGCAGCAGACGCCCTATTCGGTCAGGGCGAGCTTTCGGCGCTGGATGACGCGACCCTCGAGTCCGCCCTGCGCGAGCTGCCCAACACCACCACGCCGGCCACCACGAGCATTGCGCAGCTGCTGGTAGACACTGGGCTCAGCGCGAGCCTCGCGGCCGCCCGCCGCTCCATGGCCGAGGGCGGCGTGTATGTCAACAACGAGAGGGTGGATGACGGGGCCGCAACCCTTGAAGGGTCGGTCCTGACGGGCCGGATGGCGGTCCTGCGGCGAGGAAAGAAGACGCTCGCTGGCGTCTTCGTGGAATAGCGCTCAGCTACGACACGCCCGGGATACGTCGAAATTTGGCAGACCCCCAAACCCCACGTAATGTAATCCCTTGTCACCCCAAAGGTTCGAAAAAGCCGCAGTGCTTTCCGGCCTCAAGAGGGACTAAATCCGGCCAGTGAATGTTCGTCTCTTGTAGGCGTGCGAACACGGGTTTAGGATGAAAAGCCATCCGGTGAGTGCACCCGAGGTTCAAGCTGAAAAGCAAAGAATCTCGGCCTGTCGAATTGACAGCAGCCCTCCTGGTGGTAGGTTAGAGCAGTTGCCCTAAAACAAATCCGCAAGGCCACGTTTTAGGCGCGCCCGATCCTTGAGAACTCAACAGCGTGCACAATGTCAAATGCCAAAAACCCGTCTGTGCTTCGGCACAGCGGATTCCTTTGGAAAATGATTAACAACAAAGCAAGTCAGTATTGATTTGTTCTGTCAGTTTCAAACTTGTCACCTCGACATCCCATTCCGGATGCGGGTGGCGCTAGATGTGCCGGACGGCTTGCCGCCCGTGCAATCAAACATTTATGGAGAGTTTGATCCTGGCTCAGGATGAACGCTGGCGGCGTGCTTAACACATGCAAGTCGAACGGTGAAAGAGGAGCTTGCTCCTCTGGATCAGTGGCGAACGGGTGAGTAACACGTGAGTAACCTGCCCTTGACTCTGGGATAAGC